>JACOWO010000108.1 GCA_016176745.1 Nitrosopumilales archaeon | reverse complement strand
TGCCGTCTTTTTCTTTTCTTTAGGTTTTGGAGCTATCTTTTCTTCAGTTTTTGAAGGTGTCGTTTTTTTCTTTAGTTGTGATTTTAGTTTTTTAATCTCTTTAGCTAATTGTTCAGCTTGCTTTGCAACTTCCTCTTGTGATAGTGGTTTAGTATTTGGATTGTTTTCTGTTTTTTCTACCATACATCTCACAATAATGTAGAATTAGATTGCCATGTTAATTCAATATATAACATTGCATTTTTTCCTATGTGATGATAAATTTTTCACTTGTAGTTATGGTTTTTTTGTAATGTTTGTCATTAATTTCTGCTACTATTTCATATTGACCTGAATCATTGATTTTTTCTGAAAACTCATCATCAACAGGTAACATCAGATTGTCTTTTTGAAAACATTGCCCAAAATATCCACTTTGAGTAACTACCTGTTTTGGGCTAGAATTCAAATCGTATATTGTTATGTATAGATCACCACAGTCAAATGTTGGATCAGTTACTGACACTTGGATGTTAATTGGTGTTGTTGAAGAATATTCTTGTTGTAATGAGACTATCTTTATAGAATCACTTTGTATTTTATTTGCCCCAGAAGTTTTGAAAGGCCACATGTTTAGTTTTCTTTCAGGTTCATTTAGAACCTCTGCCATCACAAAAGAACCCAAGGCTAATGAGATAATTACTGGAAATAAAAATACAAAATACGCTATCTTGGCTGCCACTTTGATTTCTAACATCTGGTATTCTTTTATATCTATTTAGTGATGACCTAATTGTTCAGTATAATTACGTAGTATAAGTTAAATCAGAATTTTGCAAATAACGCCTAATGCGCCTTCGTAAATTTAGGGTTAGTGCGTTTAGATGCATTCATGACTCTGGGGAAATCAAGGTAGGAGATCTGGCTGCCTTTGTGGGACGAAATGAGAGTGGTAAAACAACGATTCTTCAAGCACTTACTTTGTTAAACAGGGAAGAAGGACTTTCTGAACTTGATCTTTGTGATGAAATGACTGAGGAGCTAAAATCTGAAATAAACGTTGTAGAGGGAGAATTTGAGCTAAGTAATCATGAAACACATTTAATTAAAGAAAAATTTCAAGTCCTACCGGAAATAAAAAAAATAAGAATTTTTAGAACAAACAAGAACCCAAAAATTCAATATGATTTTGGCAATATTAGAATAAGTGAAGAAGAAAATAAAGCATTAAACTCGTGGGAAAATTTTACAGAAAATGTACGCAGTTTTGTTGATACCGTTCCAAATCACATTAGAATAAGAATAGATATGACATTTTTTGAAGGGCGTCCACCAGCAAGTCGTGAAATTTTCAACAGCGAGATGGCAGAGTTTAACAACAATATTCGCGTTCTGGCCGCAGAAGAAAAACAAGTAATTTTTGAATGGGAAAAGATCTACAACAATATAGGCACTAATTTTGACAGTATGCTTGTTGGGACAACAGAACGTGCTGCACTTGAAAATTTTATTGAAGATAATTTACACCCAAGATTTGTTTACTTTTCTGATTACAAAAAAATTATTGGTAGTATCAATCTAAACGAATATCTAAAAATATCAAAAGGGATGAAAGAAGAAAGCGTAGAATACGTCGAAGAGTTCGATAGGGCAGAAACTGTCAGAAATCTATTTTATCTAGCAGAACTCGATGTAGAAGAATTAGAAGAGTGTAAAAACAGTCCTTCAAAACTTATCAAGTATCTCAATACTGCAAGTAAAAGATTAACAGAAAGACTAAACCCAGCGTGGAAAGGTGATCCGATTCATGTTGACTTTAGGTATAATCCGGGAAATATTCTAAGTGTAGTAATTTCAGATGTTCACAAAGATGGAACTATAACAAATACAGGACTTTTGAACAGAAGAGCAGAAGGATTCAAATGGACATTCTCTTTTATCGTTAATTTTGCAGCAGAAACACAAAGGGCCGAGCTTAAAGAGGCGATATTATTACTTGATGAGCCAGCAAGAAATCTTCACCCTACACAGCAACGAGGAATATCTGATTTACTAAAGAATTTAGCAGGTTCAAACCAAGTTCTTTATGCTACACATTCACCATTTATGATATTTGATTATACTCCAGGCAATCTCTTAGTTGTTGAATTAGACAAGAGAAAGCACCTAAGTAAAATATACTATGATTATTGGAATGCTGAAGATTCTACCCTTACTCCTATTCTTTATGGTCTTGCAAGAGGATTAGTGGAATCAATAGTAGATAGACAGATCGGTACAAACTCTAGACCTGTAATATTAGTTGAGAACATGACAGATGCAATGTATTTGAACGCATTTGATAGATTTCTTCAAGATCCAAACATTTCCATGAATCCATTAAATGTGGTGGCAGCGTTTAGTAAAAACTCTGTACTTCCTTTGTCTATTTTCTATAGAAACCATGGTTACAACACTTTTGTGTTGCTTGATAACAGTGATGAATCAAAACAAACTTCAACACAACTAACTGCAAATGATTTTTCAAAGGTTCAAACAATATTTTTTGAACAAGTTGGGAAAACAATACAATCGATTGAAGACTATATAGCAATTGATGATTATCTTTATGCTGTAAATCAAACCTATGAGATTAAACTAAGGCGAGAAGGATACGCTGCTCTTACAAAGGAAAATACCATAGCAAAAGG
>JACOWO010000168.1 GCA_016176745.1 Nitrosopumilales archaeon | reverse complement strand
TGTGTGCAACGGTAGTACAAGAAGACAAAGAATAGCCATGTGGTACTCCTTCATTTGAGAAAACATATGCTAGTGCATGTACAAGTGTAGTTGAACAGTTACCAAATCCAATACCAGATAACATTGAACCATATGGATAGTTTTCTGGTTTGTTATTCATTATTGCATCATAGAGAATCTCAAATGCTTGTTTACATAAGGTTCTTGTAAAGTCATTTCCAAGTTTGCTGTCATAACCTTCTGTTGCTTGAGCACATGCATCACAGACAGAATTTTTTATGACTTGCTCTGGAGTGCCATCCATAAAATATGAATCCACTACAGCCATGTCAGCAAGAAATCTGTCTTCTCGCAACAATTTCTTTTTTCCATCAAACTTCAAAACGCAATACGTTGTCATTTCAGCTCCAGTTCCAAAGGTAGTTGGGATTAAGATTTTTTCTTTTTTCATCTCTGGCGCAGCATATTTTACTACATCCATTGAACTTCCTCCACCCAATCCGATTAAAACAGATGGGTTCTTGTCTTTGAACTCTGCAATCACAGTCTTTACATCATCAATTGATGGCTCTGGAGTAACTTTGTCAAATAACATGTAATCTTTAATTCCCATCTTGCCTAGCCATTTTCCAGAAATTTGTGGCGGCGCAGTTGTTACAACAAGTGCATTTTTTGGATACTGTGTTTCGCCTAATGCGTTTTTTCCAAAATTAATTATCTTTGGAATTTTTACAACATGCATGGCAAAATTAAATTCTTAATCATTATTATATCTTGATGTCATATCCAAATTAGAGACAACAAGTATTGATGTTAAAATATTAGAATCATCTTATAATAAATGATACAAGATGTTCCTTGCTTACAAAAATCAATGTATAGTGTTTAAGGATTTACCAATTACTGTATGTCTTACATCACTAATCAAAATCCGAATTTTTAAGGTGAGTGATTTTGCCTGAAACAAAAATTACAAAATCACTGGTTGTAAAGGGTAACATTGCAGCAGTATATGGGGCAATCTTAACAAAATTAACAAACTTAAACTTTGAAAAAAGTCGAGTAATGTACTTTATACAGGTTTATTTCTGTAACACAAAATAACTTTCTAATGATCATACAAAATTACAAAGACTTAACAAAAACTGAACGCAAAAAAATTGCAACTGATATCATAGAATTTGGCATTACACAAGCACTGCCTCAAAAAATACTACCAAAATTTATCAAAAAAAATCGAATTGTTGTTAATAAAAAGACGATTAATCTGGCAAAATACGATAATGTCTACTTGGTTGCGTTTGGAAAAGCAGCAGACTCTATGGCAAAAACAGTAGATAACATTACAAAAGTTGATGGTGGCATAATTGTAATACCAAAGGGAACAAAATCTTTAGTTAAAAATAAGAAATTTCAAATCTTTTATGCTAGCCATCCAATACCAACTGCTCAAAGCTACAGAGCAGGAAAGGCTGTCAAAGAATTCGTAGAAAAAAGAACAAAACGAGAGTTTATTATTTTTCTTGTATCTGGAGGTGCTTCGGCATTAATGTGTGTGCCAGAAGGCATTACATTTGAAGAAAAAAAGCATGTTAACCAAGTTCTGATAAGATCAGATGCAACAATACAAGAAATCAACTGTGTGAGAAAACATCTTTCTGCTATAAAAGGTGGAAAACTAGTTGAGAACCTTGGCTGTGATGCAATCGCACTTGTAATGTCAGATGTTATTGGTGACGATTTATCATCAATAGCATCTGGGTATGCTTACTATGACGATACTACCTTCAATGATGCCCTCAAAATAATTAAAAAATACAAACTGGAAAAATCAGTTTCAAAAAAAGTCATCAAGCGATTAAAAGATGGGATAGCAGGAAAAATTCAGGAAACGCCAAAACACACAACAATAAACAACATCATTATTGCAAAAAATTACGATTTACTTGCAGCTATGAGCAAAAAATCAAGACATCTTGGCCTTTTTACAAAAACTGTCATAGTTTCTGGCAATGTAAAGAATGTAGCTAAAAAACTAGCAACCATGATTATTCCAAAAAGATCAAACTCTTGTATTATTTTTGGTGGTGAGCCAACTGTTAATGTAATTGGGCGCGGAAAAGGTGGACGAAACCAGGAACTGGTCTTACGTATTTTGCAAGAACTTCAGAATACAAAAAAGAGATTTACTTTTACATCTGTAGGTACAGATGGAATAGACGGAAATACAAAATTTGCAGGCGCAATTATTGACAATACTGTAAAATCAAAAAAAATTCAAAACTATCTTAAAAACAATGATTCAAACTCTTTTTTTAAAAAACATGGTGGACTGGTTAAAACAGGTTATACACATACCAACCTAATGGATATAGGCTTGATTCTAAACTAGATTAAAAAATATCGAGATTAATTCCAAACGCAAAACAGCTTCAAAAATTAATCTCGTTTTCTTCGTTCTCTTTTTTTCATTCGTTTGACTTTTTCTTCGTGAAAATGCATTTCGTATTCTTCCATTCCTATTTTCAACGTCCTGCTAACGATCTACACTAATTTCTCTTAAGATATTTATCAATATTTTGGTAAATTAATCATAAACTGGTAATTCCAATTACAACTTTAGTCAAGTAATTTGTGTGCCAGGTTATCTTTTACATCAATTAACTGGCATTCTATGTTTAG
>JACOWO010000167.1 GCA_016176745.1 Nitrosopumilales archaeon | reverse complement strand
CCATTTGCCACACTGACAACAAATTCTGCATATTTTGTCTTTGATGGCAATTTTATCAGATCGCCAGTACCTGTAACCAAAGTCACTTCAAGAAGATTATCGATCATGCTTCCATACTTTAATGATCTGCTTCCGCTAGCATTTGTTGCAATCATGCCTCCAACTGTACAGTAAGGGCCAACTGATGGATTTGGGCCAAAAAATTTTCCATGTTTTAATAGTTCTTTGCCTAAATTTCCCTTTAACGCTCCTGCACCTGCCTTTACATGGTCTTTTGATATTTTGATCTTGTCAAAATTTTTCATATCCAAAATAATCCCGTTTCCAAGTGCACTTCCAACAAGTCCTGTTCCAGCACCTCTAGGTGTTACAGAAATTTTTCTTTGTGATGCAAAATGTAAAACCAAGACAACATCCTTTAGATTTTTTGGAATGACAACCACTTTTGGTTTTATTTTGTATGCGCTAGAATCTACAGAATAATAATCTAAAACCGCATCATCCCATAACACTTGACCTTTGATCGTTTTTTCTAGTTTTTTTCGCAGCTCTGATAAATTCATTGATTTATCAAATACAGCATCATGTTATAGTAAATTTAGAACTGTAATGGAGTTCTGTAATAGTCCCAACGTTCTGGATCAAACTTTTTCACGAACTGTACATTTTCATAAGTTTGCGAGCGTCTTTCTACTACATCGCGTAGCGCAAAACTTGTTAGATACTTGTATTTTTTGGAATGTGCTAACATTGTAAACATGTGACGCAGCTCTCTGCCTCCTTCATGCCCCCAGTATCCCATTTTTAGTGAAATGGGTTCTAAAAATATGGTATTTCCTAAACCCAAGTTTTCATCTTGGATTCCTTGGCGTAATTTGTAATTTTCAAGCGGTCCTCCCTTCGCATATCCAATAATTTCACCTTTTGGGCTTCCAAGTCTTAAGGTGTTTAGTATAGTGTTTGGGTCTCTTACAGACTCTGCAAAATTATCTCTTGCAAATTGCAGCGGTTTTGGAAGCTCGTCATAGAGTGCAAGTAATGTCTCGATAAAATTCTCATCATTTCTTAATGTCATAGAATCAATTGTTGGAACAAGCCTTAGACTGTCAAAAACAAAATTTGAATGTATCTGAATTTCTTGTTGTCTTAGATTCAAAAATCCTAAAACATTGTTCATGAAATTTTTTCTCATCTGACGGGGCAGTGATGCTAGAACCCTTTCAGTCATCTCTGTTTCATTATTTAGTAAATCTTCAAAATATGCAACAGATCTACGTACGATAAAAGATGGATGCCACGCCAAAGCATGTGCGTTCATTTTTGCCATCTCCATTCCTTTTTTGAAATCCCCTAGCGCATAACCACTTATTCTATCTACAATTGAAAGAAACCAACCCAGGTTTAGATAATGTTCTTCTTTTTGTGGATTGTCTTTTGTTAGAGGAGATTTCTCAAAACACTCTTTTATCTTTTTTTCAGCGTTTTCCTTTAACTCTCCCTTCCATGGATAAGTTGTTCTTAGGATAAGCACAATTACTATATTGATATCAAGTCCTGCCTCTACAATTAATGATTGTACACTCTTGTCAGTTAAGAGAAATTTTATTACACTATCTTCGTGGGGCTTGTCAACACTTTTTTGTGGATCAAAGTCGTGAAACAGGGCAGCAGCATAGAGATATTTTAGATCATCTGGTTTAATCGACTCAAGTGAGCTTTTCCAAACAGATGCCATAAGCGTTACATAAGTTACCTCTAATTCATGATTGATGTTGTGATAACCATAGTAGTCCTTGCCAAGCCCATGTGACTCGAAAATTTCTATAGTGTAATCAAGCATCTTTGTAAAGCATGGCGTGTCTAGGCCCATCAAAATAGCCCGATTCTCAATTTCATTTCTTAGGGTTGCAGTTCTTTGGACTAGCTGCATTAGGATCTCGATCTCTGTGTTGCTTTTAAACATGTAGCAAATTATTAGCAAACTTCATTCAACAGAAAGAAGATTATGGTAAAGCCACTTAATTTATGAAAATAAAGTAAAATTCATTACAATTAATTTTAGATTGGTAAATAATGGTAATGGATGAAAAACTACTTGCCTCTATAATGCAACATAACGAACTCGATTACACATTACATCTTGATACAAAATCATATCAATTAAGAGACGTATCAATTACAAAATCTGCTACGCCATTGACAAGGCCAAACATGCGAGGCGGAGTTTACTTTTCTGACACTTTTCATTATAGGATAAAAGCAACAGTTGATGACACTACAATAGTCCCATTTCTGTCAAAGGCAATGCTTGGGCCAAACACTGAATTCAAGAACCTAAAGATAACATCTAGTCTGAAAAAAGACATGGGAACAAAAAATATTTCCATATTCACTAATCTTACAAACACAATGCAAAGCTCATCAAAAGTAGAGCTGAATATGGTTATTGTAGATATAAGAGAAGACTAGTCTACAAGGCATCATAATACTTGTCATAGCTTTGTCTTAGCTCAATATCAGATAAAATTTCATAGGCCCTGTTTATTTCTGCCATCTTTTCTTTTGCCAAAGGGTCCTTGTTTTTATCAGGATGCAACTTTTTGACAAGAACACGATATCTTTTTTTTATCTCATCTGGCGTGGTGTTTTTTTGTACCCCTAAAATTGTATAACAGTCAGGAAGCGACT
>JACOWO010000124.1 GCA_016176745.1 Nitrosopumilales archaeon | reverse complement strand
TAGCAAGCTCAGAAAAATCACTTGTTTGTGGACATGCATCAAAAAGTGGATTTAGCAAATTAAAATATTCGATTACCTTTTCTCTAAATTCTTGCCTTGTGGGTTTTTTTATAGAATTTAGGCGAAACCAAAGTACTGCCCAGCTTGCCCCAACTATGTGTGGCAATAAATCAAAGGCACGCTCAATTTCAAAGCGTTGATCATTTCTCATAGTTTAATCTTGCAAAATTTTTGCGCCAGCTTTTGCAAAATACGTTACAATCATATCTGCTCCTGCCCTTTTTATAGAATAGAGTATTTCTGAAACAACATCATTTTCATTTATCCATCCTTGTTTTGCGGCTCCTTTTACAAGAGCATACTCACCTGATACACTATAAGCAGATACTGGAACATTGAATCGTCTTTTTGTTTCTGCTATTAGATCAAGGTATGCTAATGCCGGCTTTATCATGACAATGTCGACTCCTTCGTTGATATCCATCTCAACTTCTCTTAGAGATTCCATCGGATTAGTAAATGGAACTTGATATGTTCTTCTATCTTCAAACTTTGGTGCACAGTCAGCCATATCACGAAACGGCGAATAAAACGCAGATCTATGTTTTGCAGAGTGGGACATTATAGCAACATCAGAAAACCCTGTATCGTCAAGACTTTGCCTTATGGCAAAAACTTGGCCATCCATCATTGCAGAAGGAGAAACAACATCTACACCAGATTGTGCTTGACTTACAGCAATTTTTGCAAGCGTTGCTATGCTTGAATCATTGTCAATCTTATTTTCTTTAACTAGACCACAGTGTCCAGATGTCGTATATTGGCAGAGGCAAACATCTGCCATAATCACAATTTTTTTACCAAAATTCTTCCTAATCTCAGATATTGCCTTTTGAACAATTCCGTTATCTGCAAAAGCTGATGTTCCTGCATCATCTTTTGCAGCAGGAATTCCAAATAACATGATTGCGGGTATTTTCAAATCTACAATAGATTCTACTTCTTTTACTATTTCATTTAGTGGAAGTCTTTCTATGTCTGGCATTGATTCAACCACAGTTCGTTTTTTCAAGTCTTCTTGGACAAAAATTGGACAAATAAGATCCTTTGGTGAAAGTCGTATCTCCTGAACTAGATCACGTATTTTTTCGTTTTTTCGTAATCTTCGAAGACGTCTTGACGGGAAAAATGACATGCGCAAAAATTCCTTTGTTAGCAATATAATTCTAGTCTACCTATGTTATAGTGTATTGAGCTATTCCTTTTTTTTATAATCAAAAAGTTTTGAAGCAGCTTCAAGCAAATCAGGGTCACCATGTTCTGAAGCCCTTCTGAGATTATTCATTGGTGCAGAAACAATGCTTTCAACTACAGCCTTTGTTAGCTCATCTATGATCTTGATTTTGTCCTTATCTATCTCGCCTAACATTTGAAGTGCTTTCTGTAATTCCTTTACTCTTTGCGAATCTATATTTTTGAATACATCTTTTACTAATGGTTCTACATCTAGTCTTTTCATTGATGCTTCTATTACTGGTAATTCCTCATTGATTATATTCTCAACGGTTGATACCTTGCCTTTTCTACTTCGCATGTTTTTATCAACCATTTCTGCAATTTGATCAAGATTCATCAGCTTTATTCCTGCAATGGTTGCTACTTTTTCATCAACAGTTCTTGGATTTGACAAGTCAAGTATCATAATTCCTTTTTTCTTTTGTTTTGTGGCGCTTGCAATTCTGTCAAATGTTACAAGAAAGTATGGAGCCGAGGTTGCAACAAAAATTACGTCATATCTGTGAAATTCTGATAAGACGTGTTCAAATCCTAGCGAAACACCACCTACTGTCTCTGCAAATGCTTTTGATCTTTCTATTGTTCTGCTTGATACAAAAAACTTGTATCCCCGCTTCTTAAGCGATTTTGCGACAAGTGTGGCCGATTCTCCAGTTCCAATCAATAGAATGTTTTTTGATTTTAGATCATCAATATTTTCTTCTACTAGTTTTACAGCCATAGAGCCAATGGAAATACCGCCTTGGCTAATCCCAGTAGAATTTCTAATCCTGATGCCTATTCTGACAGCTTTATCAAATAACGTGTTGAGGTGATCTCCTGAGGCTCTAGTCTGCCTTGCAGATGTTATAGAATTTTTTATCTGTCCTAGTATCTGCTCTTCTCCAACAACCATTGAATCAAGACCAGATGTTAGTGTAAGCAAATGATGGACTGCGTCAGCATCTTGACACAGTTCTAGATTTTCCTTAAATGCAGTTTCTTCAAGGCCTGCCAAAGATGCCCAAGTTTTTTTAATTTTAGAAATGTCAACATCTTCTGAAATACCAAATATTTCTACGCGGTTACAGGTTTGTACAATGACACATTCGTTTAGTCCTGAATGTTTTTTAAAAGAAGAGTAGGCTGTATCAAGATCCTTGAAGGTGAATCTTTCTAATACCTGAACAGGAGAATTGCGATATGTTACTCGTGCATTTATTACCTTTTTTGTCATTTCCATTCCATCAGCATTATCATTGCTCGCTTCTGTGCTTTTTTGAAGTTGTTATCTTTTATTAATTGTTTAATCTGGCTATCATTTATAACAGAATATAGGAATTTTTTTCGTTCCAGTGGGGTATCTATTTTGTTTTTAGCGGCAGTTCTTGCTATTTGCTGTAGTCTTATTTGGTAAATGTCTTCTTTTTTTATGATTTTTTTAAAAACTTTTTCTGCCTGTAATTTTATCTTTCTTGCCATTGCAGGGCTTCTACCACCAGTAGAAATTGCGATCTGTACCGTATCATCTATGTTAATGACAGAGGGATGGGCAAAATCACTAACATCAGGATCATCTGCGGCATATACATAACATCGCATTTTCTTTGCCTTTTGTACGATTTTTCTGTTAAGCTCTCTATCATCTGTTGCTGCCATGACAAGAAACGGCTTGTATTTTGAAAGAAAGTTTGCATCCTTTAATTTTATTTTTTTAAACTGTATTTTCTTTTTTTTGACATAATTTGCAAGTTGCGTGTTTATCTTATCAGTGATAACTAGTATCTTGCAATCCTGAGTCAATAGTGAATTGACTTTTTTTAGACCTTCTTCTCCGCCACCTACAACAATGACTAAATTTCCCTTTAGATTGAGGTCGACAATCAACGATCAGTGAGCTTTTGAATTATATTTATAGATTCAAAGAATCACGTTACATTTTTAATTACAAAGAAAAATCATATGCCATTGAAAACAGAAATGGATAATCTTGACAAAGAAATCCTAAATGAGATACAATGGACATTTCCTCTAGTTTCTACACCTTTTGATGAGATTGCAAAAAAATTTGGAGTAACCCAAGACATAGTAAAACAAAGATTAACTCATCTTAAAAAAACAGGAGTTTTAAGACAATTAAGCGCAATTTTTGATACTCGAAGGCTTGGATACAAAAGTTCACTTGTAGCAATGGAGATTGAAAAAGACAAGCTAGAGTTTGTTGCAAAACAAATCAATCAACATCCAGGTGTAAGTCATAACTATGAAAGAAATCATGAATTTAATCTGTGGTTTACCTTAGCGGTCCCACCAGGTTCTGATCTTAAAACCGAAGTTGATAAATTTTCAAAACTGTCTGGAATTAAAAAAATTAGGATGCTTCCAACAATCAAACTATTCAAGATTGGAGTAAAACTTGACATGATAGATGAAAAAAAACATGATGTAAAACCAACTGAAGAAAAGAAAAAAATTCAAGATGTAAAGTTTGTGCCAACAGAAGAGGACAAAGAATTCATACGTGAATTACAAAAAGACTTGGAAATTGTTGATAGGCCGTTTCTACAACCAGCACAAAAACTTGGAGTTTCAGAAGAACAATTATTTGAAAAGATGAGATATTATGAAGAAATCGGAGTGATGCGAAGATTTGCAGCTATTCTAAGACATAGAGATGTCGGATTTGTTGCAAATGGCATGATTGTATGGAAAGTACCTGAGGGAAGAATAACTGAAGTAGGTGAGAAATTAGGTGCATTTCCACAAGTAAGTCACTGCTATCAGAGACCAGTTTACAAGGACTGGCCATATAACGTATTTTCAATGATACACTGTAAAGCAGAAGATGAAGCAGAAGATGTAGCAAAGGTAATACAAAAACAGATTGATGTTCCAGAATACAAAATTCTATTTAGTGCACGAGAGTTTAAGAAAACACGCGTGGAATATTTTGTAGAGCACGAATTTAGCCTAGAAGAAACAATTCCTGCCTAAAAATAAAAAAGAAAAATTAGTTTTGGAACTTTGGATGTGTTGTGTAGTCAGGTTTTTGCTTCAGATCTAGTGATGATGTTGTCTTGGCTTTTTCTTGTACATTGTGGTAATCTTCCAAGGCATTTACTGGCATGTATCCATTGCAAGTGATCTTGAATTCATCTAGTAGTGCAAAACCGCCGTTGTAAACCCATGGTTTATCCTTATCAAACTCGGTTCTGACTTTATAGTCTGTCACGCGACAATTCTCGTATTGGAACTTTCTTAGAGTCATGCCATTTTCAAGTATTACATCAACATTAAAGTGCGAATAGTCGTGTTCTTGGTCATCTAAACCTCTGAGGAAAGCCATGTCTGCAGCCTTGTAGAGTAGGCGTCGATCAGAATCAATAGCACCTTCTAGCTCAAATTGTGCACTACCTCTTTTACTATCAAATCCATTTACTTGTTCAAAGACTTGGAAACTAACTTGTTCAGTACCATCCATAAATTCGAAGATGGCATTGACTTTAACGTTGTTTGCCAATTTGTATTGTTTTGGTTCTTCAGCAATCACATCGCCTTTTGTACCAAACACCATTGTAACTGCTATCACAATTACAATAGCTGATACAATTGTTGTGATGTTTTGATATTTCATTAGCTTGCTGAAGCAGAAAACATTACTTAAATTACGTGCACATTTTTTATGTATGAAACAGAGTTCTATAATATCTATATAGAATATGATTTTAGGAAAAAATTATTACATGTTAGGAGAGCGATGCGAAATAATTTGCTCTTTTGTTGGTCGATGCTTTCCTGTAACAATAAGGCATTTTTACATTCATTAACTGATTTATCAAGTTCTCAGGCCTTTAGAAGATCCCGTATAGATTAAGTAATTTCTATATCTCTATGTAGCTTAATAGCCAACCACAGCCGCCTTGTTTCCAAATCAACAACATCTTTTGTGATATTTCATGTTTTGGCAAAACACGATAATTAAAAATAAAAACAAAATTTAACTATGAAAATTACACTTGCATTTCAAATGTCGTAATTCATGTGTAAGAATAGTTTGTCCAAATTCATCTCTATAATCAGAATCATTAATGATATGCATCATGTTGCGGTCCAAATGAGCACATCCAAGAGAAACTAGATGTTGATCGTGATTATTACATTGGATGGTGGGATATTCACTGTACAATCTAATCTCCCATTTTTCGGAACAATCATAGAATGGAGAGACAGATATCAAACTACACATTGTTAAGATCTCTAACAGCACTATTTGCTATGAATAAATCTAATTTTCATTACCATAGTCAATTTTTGCATACAATGAAATCGATTCTATATGGCTTCTAAGTAGCTTGTATTGTAGCCTTTATTTCATAAGGCGGCCAGCTTGAATACAAATCATTAATTTCCTTCATGTCTGCAGAACTAAGATATCTTCCATCAGACATTGCTGCAAAACTTTCAATTTCTTCAACACTAACTACCGTAGGAAATACAGAAGATACTGCTTTTTTTGAAAGAATAAACTTGATTGCAAGCTCTGTTATAGACAAATCATTTCGTTCAGCTATTGGTCTTAGCTGATCCACTTTTTTCAACGAATCTTTTATCCACTCACCTTTTCTTACAGAACGGTGATCCTTTTCATCAATTTTCGTGTCTGCTTTGACTTTTCCTGTAAGAATTCCAGAGGCATCAGGCACTCGAACTAAAATACCAACATTTTTTCTTTCACCATTTTCGATAAGATCGTTTCCTGGGGTTTGCTCTAAAATATTGTACACTGTTTGAACTGCAGAAACATTTTTTCTATTCATTGCCTCAAGGCCTTCCTGCCTCCATCCTATGGCAGGACCCAAAGCAACTTGATATGTTTTGATCTTTTCTTCTTTCATTTTCTGATCTAATGTCTGAAAGATCTTGTCGTCTCTAATGTGATTTAATTTTGGATTGTGCAAACCATAAACATCGATATAGTCTGTCTGAAGTCGATTTAGACTATTTTTTAGTGCATTTTCTGTAAAAGTAGAATCAAATCTTTGCGGTAGCTCTTTGTGGCCAATCTGTTCAACACTTTCAAAATCATAACCATATTTTGTAGAAATTACTATCTCCTCTCGCATTTCTTTAAAAACTTCGCCAATTAGCTTCTCACTTTTTCCTTTTCCATACATGTCTGCAGTTTCAAAAAAGTTTATGCCAAGATCATATGCTTTTTTTAGCATGCGTTTTGCCTCATCATCTTCGATTTTTTTGCCCCACCAATCAAGGGCAATAGTCCATGCCCCAAATCCTATCTCAGATACTTTGATTCCACTTTTTCCCAAAATCTTGTATTTCAATTCACAATCTCCTTGAATTCTTTTAATTTTGAATCAAGAACAGTATCACTCAAAACAGATTTTCCAGAAGCGATGTTTGCATTTATGTCTATCCAAGATTTGCAACCATGATATTCAGATTTTATTGGAATTTCAAGCTCTGGAATTCTAAAAACCTTCAGAAATATTGCCTTTATTGGCTTGTCTGGCATCCAATCCACTCGAGTTTTGATATATGAATCACTCCAGATGTGAAATGAAGACAATGCATTGATCTTTTCTTTTGAATCTATATCTACATCAGCTAAAACCTCAGCATACGATATTATTTTATTATGGCTGTCTTTTGGTGGATTTTTTCTTACCGCATCAAGATATTTTTGGTATTGTGGTTTGATGTGTTTTTGATCTTGATGTTCAAATGTTGGAAACAAAAGAAATTTTTTTGATTCAATTTTAAATCCAGAATCTGTTTCTAAGATTCCACCTTTTCGTAAAATAACTGTCTGGTCTCCACCTTCAAGTGCTTTAACGATGGTGGCCCATTCCTTTAACGCATCCATTTATCCAAGGCTGCCTATTAGAGGAATAATATCCTTTTTGACACCAACAATCATCGGTGTATCAACTTTGATGTAACGCGAAACTTTGGTTTCTCTTAGCTCCATAATCAGATTTTGAAATGCATGTAGATCATCTGTTTCAAAAGCTAGCATAAATTCCGCGTCATGAATTCCAAAAGAATATGTCGTATTAAGAATAACCTGTGGATATTTCTTGCCAATTTGAATATGTTCATCCATCATCTGCTGTCTTTCTTGGGCAGAAAGCAGGTACCATTCTCGTGTCTTGATAAAAGGATACACAATGACATATTTTTTTTGCTCTTCTCCTGCAAGCCATCCATGTCCCTTTGATTCTTTTGCATAAATTGATGGTCTGGTGTTTGATAGGTAAACATGTGTTGGGTAGATGTATTTTCCAAATACTGTAAGGTAAATTTTTGAAACAACATCCTGTATTTCTTCTAGCGATTCAGAAGCAAACCAAAGCAGGAACTCGGCATCGTCGCGTAATCCTAGCGTTGAATATGATCGAAGCATTACATTGGACTTTTTAATGACATTTTCAACCTCTTTTGCAGATTCCTCTTTTGCCAAATCTGCCATCCATCTCCATTTAGGGTCAATTTTGAAAAATGCAAAGCTAAAAAACACTTTTTTCTCACTCAAATTAGATTGCGGCTCGTCTTTCATCGATTTCATCTCTTGTCCAACACCATCCTTAAGTTCTTGCATAGCATTTTGCGCTTTTTTTAATATATTTTGGAGTTCATCTTGATATTTTTTGGCATCATTACTCATAATATCAGCTTGAATCTTGATACCTTATAATAATAAAATCCTGTTTTTTGAATTATCTGGTTACTGGCTTTCTAAAATCCAATCATAGCCTTTTTGTTCTAATTCACCTGCCAAGGAAGCATCTCCACTTTTGAGAATCTTGCCTTGTGCAAAAACATGAACATAATCCAACTTTTTGAGATAGTTTAAAATTCTTGCATAGTGAGTAATAACAATTGTTGTAGAATCCTTGTCTGAAACCTCGCTGATTGCTTTTGCAACAGACTGAACAGCATCAATGTCAAGACCAGAATCTGGTTCATCTAATATTGAGATTGTTGGTTTTAGTACTGCCATCTGCAAGACCTCGGATCTTTTCTTTTCTCCACCAGAGAATCCCTCGTTGAGATATCTTGTTAGAAAATCATCTTGCAATCCAACTTTGTGCAAATTGTCTTTGAGATATTTTTGAAATTCTCTTACTGTAATGAAAACTTCTCTGTTGCTTCCTTGAAGTGATTTACTTAGTGCGTTGTAAGCTGTTCTAAGAAAGTGTGAGTAACCAACTCCTGAAACTTCAGTTGGATATTGAAATCCTAAAAAAAGGCCTCGCTTTGCTCTTTCATCTGTTGAAAGATCTAAAATGCTTTGTCCGTCAAGCAAAATATCACCTTTTGTAACCTCATATTTTGGATGAGCAAGAAGCGTATATGCAAGTGTGCTTTTGCCTGATCCGTTTGGCCCCATTATGGCATGAACCTCGCCAGATCCAGTCTTCAAATTTACTCCTTTTAGTATCAATTTTCCCTCTCTTTGAACGTGAAGGTCTTTGATTTCTAAAGTAGTCATGTTGTGCTCTTGAGGCCTTTTCTCCAATATAACATAGACGAATTTTAGCTAATCCTAACCGACTTCATTCTAGTTTTCTAGAACTACAAAGCAAAAAAAGAAAAAAAGATTAGTTTTTGGCAAGTAATGGTCTTAGAGTTACCTTCAGTTTGTAACTTGCTAGGATTTCTTTACACCTGTTTCGTATTGTTACCTCTGTAACGCCTGCAACGCTTGATACATCGCGTTGAAGAACGCTTTGACCTAGCAGAATTGATGCTACGTACAAATATGCTGCTGCAATACCGTTTGGTGCCTTTCCATCTACGAGATTATTGTTTTTTGTTTTTTGTGAAATTTCCAAAGCTAGTCTTTCTACTCGTACATCTGTTTTTGTCAAGTTAGCGATTTTTGAGATGTACTTGTCCATTGTTAGTACCGGTGCAGTATCAGTACCAAGCTCCATTACCAAAGTTCGATAGTATCTTGCTGCAAGTTTTGTCTTTGCCTTTACATCCTTTGGTTGGCATACCCCCCTACAGATTTCCTCAAGGGATCTTACTACATTGCATTGTTTGCATGCCATGTATACTGTTGCTGCCGAGATGCTTGTTACAGATTTTCCTTTTACCTCAACTTTTCCATCCAAGTTTCTATAGATCATAGATGCTGTTTCAAGCACGTTTTTTGAAAGAGAAACATTCTCACACGTTTCACCAATTCTTGATAAAACATTTGAAAGCCTCCTTTCTCGAGGTGATGAAACCCGTACCCTTTGTTGCCATTTTCTTAGGTTGTACATTTGGTTTGCTACTTGGGAGCTGATAGTTTTTCCACTAAAGTCTTTGGTACTAATAGAAATCTCTGTTGTTATTCCAAGGTCGTGTTGAGAATAGGTAGTTTGACCTGTTGCTCTAGCTAATCGCATTTTGTCTTCAAGGTTTGTACTTCTTGTCTCTGGACCATAGTCTGCCATTTGTTCTGCTACGACAATGCCGCATGTAGAACAAATTAGTTCGCCACTCTGAACGTCATCAATAAGTGATGATTTGCATTCAGGACAGCTTGTTTGTATTTCTAATGTATTCATTTTCTATTTCTCCTGAATTTTTTATAATTTGCAGGAGTTGATGCAAGTAAGAAAATTTTCTTGCCAATGTATTTCTTGACGTTATTGGTTAACGGAATAGCTGATGCATATGGTTTTGCAACAGGACCAATTAATTCCGTTACTTTTGCAATTTTGTCAAGCTTTTCGTCACAGAGAACTTGGCCCTCATCAACAACTTTGGTGAGTTTTACAATTACTCTGCCACTATTGGCCAAATGCAAAATTTCCCCTACCTCCTGCAATTAATTACAAAATTATTCCGTCGTTATCATAGACTTCTGTCAACTTTACTTTAGCTGACAGTAATATTGTATCTTACTTTGATTGTTTTGCTCTTTTCGAAACTAATTTTTGAGAAATTTTGTCAAGAATTTTTGTTTTTGGTGATCCTTTTGGCAACACAACATATCCTGATCTAACATAAGGTCGTTTTGGAAATCGTACCTTATCATCAGATTCTTTTATAACAAATCCTGCATCTTTTACTGCATCAATTAATTCATTAAGTGATGGATCAAAAACACATTTTTCTTTTGCTAATTTTCTTCCCTTGTTTTTTGGTAATGTTTTATTGAAATAATCAAGCCAGATTACGACATGCTCGTAATCTTTCATACAATCACTTTACTAAAATTGCATTGACTATGCCATGTTGTCCAGGTCTTGAGACTACCCTGCACTTGCCATCTTCAGTTTCAAGTATTGCTCCTTTTGTGATAACACCACGTCGTTGATAGTCATTGTTGGTTGGATTTTCAAGAACTCGAAGAATTTTTGTTTTTTTAACTTTTGCATCAGCTAATGACAAGTTTACAAAATCAATTGTTTTTAGAGCTGTTTTTTGATTTTTACCGCGAACTTTTCTTGTCACTGTAACTTGAGCTTGTGTGAGTGCTTCGTTTGGATATCTGTCTATTTCGTATTTTCTTCTTGTTCTTAATGGGTGTCGTCTTCCACCTGTTATTTTACTTGTTGCCAAGTTCTCGATTGATTTTTTCACAAAAAAACCACACAATACTCTAATTTATACAAAACGCGGATAATGCGTGGTTGGTAG
>JACOWO010000009.1 GCA_016176745.1 Nitrosopumilales archaeon | reverse complement strand
CATCAAAGGCAATGTAACAGTTTTCTTCTTCATTTGCGTCTATGAGCTCAATTATTCCCATTCGCAAAAGATCATTCCATGAAAGCAGCTTTTTTGAAACTTTTTCTATAAGATCCTGAGTCAAAAGTGGTTTGTTATCTTTAGTAATTACAAGAGGGCGCAATACTCTTCCTGCATTACAGTTGACGTAGAGTCGCTTTGTTGCGCCATCTATTGGAGATTTGTGAAATGATATTCCAACATGTGGGTGGATTTTTGAGGATCTTCGCAGATCTCGTAATGATTCAGATAGTTTGTCGCCGTCTCTGTAATATCCAATTAGTTTTCCATCAACAAAAACTCTTGTTCCCTCTTTTCGTAGATCATCTTTAACATCTGTAAAATGAACTGTTCCCAGATCATATAGCTTTTCGACAATTTCTTCTGATGGTACATTTACTGAAATTATTGCAGATAGTGCGAGATTTTTTACCAGCCCACAGTTAGAACCCTCAGGGGTTTCGCTTGGACAGATTCGTCCAAAGTGTGTTGCGTGCAAGTCTCTTGCCTCAAAGTTAGGTTGTGTTCTACTCAAAGGCGACTGTATTCTTCTTAGATGACTAATGGTAGAAAGATAGTTGGTTCTATCCAAGAGTTGGGTAACACCTACTCTTCCTCTTCCCCAGTTTCCAGTAGCTATGGCATTGTTAAGTTTGTCAGTTACTATTCCAGGTCGAATTGCTGCAGCAACTGCATTTATTCCTCTTTTTTGTCCGGATCTTTCCAGCTGATACTTCATGTCTCTAACCAAATTCCTAAAGGCAGTTCTGAACAAATCTGCCAGCATCTGGCCTGCGAATTTTATGACTTTGTTTCCATAATGATCTTTATCGTCTGGAGAAAGCCATCCAAGTTTTAATTCTAAAAGTTTGCATGCAGCTTCGCCAAGAAATTGAGCCTTTTCTTTTCTATTTTCTGCATGTTTTCCTAAGTGTGGTAAAAGACCCCAATCCAACAAAGTCTCTGCGCGTTTAATTTGAAATTCTTCTAACATTCCAGGTGCAATTCTTTTACTAATGTAGACTATAGCATCTTTTGAGGTTGGAACATCGCCGGCTTTTTCAAATGATGCTTCAAGTTCGTTTTGAAGTTCATCAACAAGTGAAACTGTAGCTGCAATGTCTTTGTCAGATTCTAAACCAAGAGCTCGCATTAATGTTACAACAGGGATATCTACAGGAGAGCCAGGTATTCTTGCAACAATTAGCCCGTCGTTTTTCATCATTAACTCAAGCTTTGCGCGATAGCCTACAATAGATGAATAGACCTTTGCTTTGAAAACAGCGTTTCCTCCAACTAATTCTTTGTCTACAATTATTTTGTTGTATGAAAGATCTTCTAGGCCGACAATAACTCTTTCTGAACCATTTATTATAAAATAACCGCCTGGATCGTTAGGATCCTCACCATGTTCTATTAGTTTTTGAGTTGAAAAATTATGTAATATACAGGCATTTGATCTTACCATTACTGGAATATCGCCAATGTGAACAAAACGAGACTCTAAAATTTTTCCATCTTCAACAACGCTTGCTTCCATCATGACTGGCGCAGAGTATGAAACATTTCGCAATCTTGCTTCTGCAGGAGTAATATGGGTTATTGACCCATCAAGTTCCATCATTCTTGGTTGTTGAAGTTTTACCTTGCCCAGCTGAATTTTATATGGATATTCTGCATTTTCTATCTCGATTTGGCTTACTTCATCAATGATGCTTTGAAGTCCGCGTTCTAAAAACTCATCAAAAGAATTCAGATGTTGTCTGGCAATACCCTCTCTTTTTAGAATGTCATGTATTATTGGCCAACGTTTGTTTGATGAATCTGCCATGTTATACTTCCACCACGTATCTATAATACACGCCTTCGCCTGCTGTGGCACTATTTCTTGTTATTTTGATCATGTCGCCAGGTTTTACACCTAGTCCCATAATCGCAGGATCATTTACAAAAATTAATGGAAGTTCGGTAGGTTTGCAATTAAATTTTGTTAAAACTTCTTCTGCCTCTTTTTTTGTTATAATTTCATGTTTTGGAACATATGTGTGATCAGGCACTAGAACTGGATTTTTTTTAGTGGTCATTTGCTAGATTCTCCATGAATAACATCAGCTGTAACCAATAGATAGATTACACAAACTGTTGATCGGTCACCGAGAGGTTAATATATATCTAGTTTTGGGATTGTCAGTGTTTTTTGTTTTTAGTCAAGATTATTTATCACAAACTTAAATAGTACAAATTGTTCCGATATTCACGATGAGTGATCTGAAGGCATTATCATTATTTGCAATTTTGGTTGCAAGTATAGGTGCAATACCAGCTTTTGCACAAAGTGCAGACATCACAGTTGCCACAGATAAGGGATCTTACGTAGATGGTGAAATTGTGATGGTTTCAGGACAAGTCAATGAAATGTTAGGGGTTCCAGTATCGCTAAGAGTAATTTCACCAAATGGAAACATTGTAACGATTGACCAAATCGATATTGGTTCTGACAATACATTTAGTGTAGAGATAACAGCCGGCGGCAATCTTTGGAAAGCTGCTGGCACGTATACAATTGAGGCATCTTATGGATTAACTGCTGAAAACACGTCTACGGCAACAACAACATTTGAGTTCGGAGGTTCAAGTGGCGGTAAGCCGTCTACAACAATAGGCGTAGATGGTACGGACTTTCTTCTAAG
>JACOWO010000065.1 GCA_016176745.1 Nitrosopumilales archaeon | reverse complement strand
CAGTTATGACTGAGGGCTGCAACTCGCCCTCACGAATATGGAATCCCTAGTAACTGCGCGTCACTACCGCGCGGTGAATACGTCCCTGCTCCTTGCACACACCGCCCGTCGTTTCATTGAAGTTGGCTTTTAGCGAGGTGACGTCTTGTTGGCGTTATCGAACTTGAGGTCAGCAACAAGGGAAAAGTCGTAACAAGGTGACCGTAGGGGAACCTGCGGTCGGATCACCTCCTTAGTATAACGAATTGTGCAGGGTTGCACAATATCTTCACAAAAAAAATTCATCGGATGCAATTCGTCATGAAAATGACGGATGAAGGATGTAGCGGGTCGAAAGACACGCAATGATCATCGTGCATAGTCGTGTAATTTGTGGCCGTAAATGCTGGTGTAAAGACGCCAATAGGAGGATTGCTAGGCTTGAGAAGAGATGAAGGACGTGGCAAGCTGCGATAAGCTTGGGGTAGGCGCACGCGGCCTTTGATCCCGAGATTTCCGAATAGGAATCCTGTATGTAAATACACTCCATTACAATGGTAGTGGAGATCGAACCGTAGGAATTGAAGCATCTTAGTACTACGTGGAAAAGAAATCAATTGAGATTTCCCAAGTAGCGGCGAGCGAAAAGGAAACAGCCCAAACTGAATCTGTTATGGTAACATAGTAGAGATGTGGTGTTTTGGTTATGATATTACGATCCTAGAACACAGTTGAAGTGATCTGAAAAGTTCTGGCACAGAGGGTGATACCCCCGTAGACAAAGTAGTATAGGATCTTATCATATCCCGAGTAGTTGTCCTTGGCAGTGGGCAACGAACATGGATGAAAGTAGCATCCGAGGCTAAATATTTCTCAAGACCGATAGTGGACTAGTACCGTGAGGGAAAGCTGAAAAGTACCCCGGAAGGGGGGTGAAAAGTGCATGAAACCTATTGGTTACAGACGTGCACGGCATGGAAGATGATTTTTTTAGACTGGAGGTTCTAGCAATAGAGCTGAAGGTCTGAATCTCAGATCATCAGTGTCGTGTGTTCCGTCTAGAAACACGGGCCAGGGAGCTTGTTGTCATGGCAAGCCTAAACCTATCATGGTGAAGGCGAAGGGAAACCGAGTTCTCGCAACATTGTGAGGAGAAGCGTGTGAAAGCGCGTTGAGTCATGACAATAAGGCTAGAAGCCAGACGATCTATTCCTGAGCAAGATGAAGGTGGGCGAAAGCCCGCTGGAGGTCTGAAGCAATACTAACGTGCAAATTGTTTGTGTGACTTGGGAATAGGGGTCAAAAACCAATCTAGTCTGGCGCTCGCTAGTTCCAACCGAAGCGTCTCGCAGGGCGTCCTCTATGGAGATGGCATTTCCTGTAGAGCACTGATAGGACGGTACGGGAAAGAAATTTCTCGCCATCCATTCAAACTCCGAAGGGATGTGCATCTAAGAAGTAGGGAGACGGGTTCGTGTGACGTAAGGTTCACGACCGAAAGGGGATTAACCCAGACTGAAGTTAAGGTCCCCAAATTTCTACTAAGTGTCAAGCTAAAGGGCGTATTCACGCCAAGACAGCAGGGAGGTAAGCTCAGAAGCAGCTATCCTTCAAAAAGTGTGTAACAACTTACCTGCCGAGCGTGGATGCCCCGAAAATGGACGGGGCTAAAGTAGAGTACCGATACTTCGGATACTTGTTGCAAAAACAAGTCGTGGTAGGTTGGCGTAATGATTGGGAAGAAGCAGGGCGGTGATGTCCTGTGGACCGATCACTATTGCAGATCCTGGTGGCAGTAACAGCATAGTAGGGTGAGAACCCCTACCACCGCAAGCGCAAGGGTTTCCAGGCAATGCGCTATCAGCCTGGAGTTAGTCGATCCTAAGTATAACCTCAAATGAGTTATGCGAAAGGGAAACTGGTTAATATTCCAGTACCTCATAGGAAGCGCTATAATCTATACGGGAGCTTCAAGATAAGACAAGTGGAACCGTCGTTTCATCTAACCGCTCAAGTGATGGGGAGTGTCGTAATGACGAGAACCGTCTCGAGGTGGGAGTGGCTCTGCGTTAGCAGAGTTTGTCTGAGTCTTGGAGACCATGAAAGACCGTGTAGTGAGTTACCTATGATGATCGTACCGAGAACCGACACAGGTGCGCTAGATTTGAAATCTAAGGTGCTACGGGTATACCGTATGGCGAGGGAACTCGGCAAAATAGTCCCGTAGCTTAGGTATAAGGGATGCCTGCTTTCCTAGTGAGAAACTGGGTCAGCAGGTTACAATAACAAGGGGGTCCCGACTGTTTAATAAAAACACAGGCGACTGCTAGTCCGAAAGGATTTGTATAGTCGCTGAATCCTGGCCGGTGCTGGTACCTAAAACTTGGGTACAACTGAGCTAAGGGCCAGTTAACGCCGGGAGTAACTCTGACTCTCTTAAGGTAGCCAAATGCCTTGTCGGGTAAGTTCCGACGTGCATGAATGGAACAACGAGGGCCCCTCTGTCCCCGCCTACAACCCGGTGAAGCCACATAAGGTGGACGAACAGTCCATCATCTTCCATTGGGGAGAGAAGACCCCGTGGAGTTTTACTGCAGCTTGTGCTTGTGGTATAGTTGGGATTGCATAGCGTATCTGGGAGCCATGCTTAATTTTCTTCGGGAAATTAGGAAGCGACGATGTAACACCAGACAATCTTTGCAGTATCACTTACCTGGTCTTGACCAGGGACACGTGCAGGTGGGCAGTTCGGCTGGGGCGGCACCCCTTTGAAAAGATATCAAAGGGGCCCAAAGTTCAGTTCAAGTGGGTCAGAAATCCACTGAAGAGGGCAAAGCCAAAAACTGGACTGACTGGATCTCCAAACGCACGGGATTCAGAGACGAAAGTCGGGCTTAGCGATCCATCGTGTGCCCTCTATTGGGACAGAAAAATTACCCCAGGGATAACAGGCTCGTCGCGGGCGAGAGCTCCTATCGACCCCGCGGTTTGGTACCTCGATGTCGGCTTTTCCTATCCTGGTCCTGCAGCAGGGGCCAAGGGTGAGGCTGCTCGCCTATTAAAAGGGAACATGAGCTGGGTTTAGACCGTCGTGAGACAGGTCGGTCTCTGCCTAATGGAAGCGTGGTTGTCTGAGGGGAAGTTGCCCCGAGTACGAGAGGAACAGGGCAGCGTGGCCACTGGTTTATCGGTTGTCCGACAGGGCAGGCCGAGCAGCTAAGCCATTTGGGCTAAGTGCTGAAAGCATCTAAGCACGAATCCCATCCTGAGAAAAGACAACCTTTCGTAAGATAAAGGCCTGCAGAAGAAGACTGCGTTGATAGAATGGAGGTATAAATCACAAGCTTCGGCGAGTGGTGAGCCTGCCATTACTAATCGGCCAACACACCAGTTCGGTCACAAACATAGAGACTATGCGCGATGATTTTATTTTTTATTTTTAGCTAGTGTAAACTATAGAAAATTTTTGGTCTAGTTATACATGTGCGTTTCCAGTGGAAACTTTCTGGGGGGGGGGGGTCAGGCACAGTCTGTTCGTAAAAAAGAGCCATTTTATGATTCAAAATCAAATATTTTTTGCATCAACATTTTTAATGCCCTCACATGGAGCGCAAAATATGAACCTCTTTAGAAGAGAAAAGACAGTAACTGAAACAGTTTGCCGTGAATGTGGAATGGAGTTTATCTCATCTGAGCGAATGCTTAGACACATGATAAAGGCACACACCAAGTCTGGAAAAGGTCCAAGCTGTAAGTGTTAGTCGTCTAGCTTTTCAATATCTAATTGAAGCTCTTTTGCCAGTCCTTCCCACCATTGCATTTTATCTACCATTTCTTTTCAAACCTGATCGACTCTAGCTTATAGATCTGTTGGTGTTGCCACATTTTACCTTTGGGTTGAGAAAAAAACTATGTTAAACTATGCCATTTTTGGTTAGAAAATTTTTATTAAAATTTACATGATATGAGTATTAACAAATTTCATAATACTAGATGAATATTGCGTAATCAATGTAGATCAAAAAAGATTTTGGCTAGGAAACATAGAAAGTTTAGAATTAAAGAAAATGAATAACTCAGTTCCTATTTCAATGAATTATTTTGTTTGAATTATTCCGTTAGAAACAAGGTATTCTATACTAGCTAGAAATTCATCTTCTGAAATCAATCCTTTTGCCCACCATTATTAATAAAAACACAAAACCTCCAAACATCCAACAAATACCTTCTCTCCAATTCCATTTTTCAATCATTTTATCCAGTTGAAGACAAGCAGAAACTGCAAAAGGAATTATCATTAATGCACCTGCTGCTAAAAATCGATTATACGAAGCATCCAAACTTGCTGTGGTTCCAATAGTAGTTAAAATCAAAAGACCTGTGATAATCATTCCATTTATAGTTAGAATTTCTGACGGTTGTAATCCCATGACCATATAAAAGAATTTTAGGTTATTTAAAATAAAATTATGAAATGAGTGATACCTAGATTTGCAAAATTTAGAACAGTTTTATCTGAAAAGCTTAGACAAGCATGATATACGACAAATCTCAAATACTATGAGAAATCTTTTTCATAATCCTATACAAGATTATGAAATAAGATTTTGGTTATGCATCAAAAGGTTAACGGTTTAATCCTTACTATTGTTTCTATACTAATCAAAATATCTAACTTAATCTTGTATAGACAATATGACCCACTTTGATTACTTTTTTTACATGCAAAACCAAAAACTAACTTTTGAGTATCTAGTATGGCAAAGGAGTTAGCAATCCTAGCGGTAAGCATGATCACGCTGCTTGTAGCAGGCTATGCAGCTTATTCTGTAATGGATCTCAGCGATACTCCATCCACACGTCAAGTGTCTGCAGAAAAAGACTATACAGGCGAGCTCAAGGCAATCCAATCATCACTAAATGATGTAAACAAAAAACTTGAGGCACTAGAATCTGATATAGCAGAACTGCAGACAATAAAAGACGCACTTGATGAGACAAAACAAACACCAGTTGTTCAAAAACCAACTCAGACACAATCAACACTTGATATTACAACTAACAAGAACAGCTACAAAGTAGGAGAATCCATTGTAATTACAGCAAAAGGAATCCTAGCACAACAAACTGTAAAACTTGACTTGTATAGCTCTGTTAATGAGTTAATTGTTACAAAAATTGTCTTTTCTGATTCTGTAGGAAATCTAGTCTATGACATGGAGCTACCATCATTTCTAAAAACTGGAAGCTACAAGCTAAAAGCAATATACAACAATATCGTTGATGAAATTACTGTAGGTATAATAGGATCTTCAACTACTGAAACACAATCTGATGATACAGAGGAAACACCAGACTCTATTGTATCGACATATTCTCTGTCATTTAGTATAGACAAGACAAGCTATACGCCAGGCGATGTAATCTGGGTTACAGGAAAAGGAGAGCCAAACAAATCTGTAGTGCTAAAGATGACAAGTCCTGACTATGAGGAACAGACCGCAAACACGACATCACTAAGTGATGGCACATTTACACCAGTATTCATCCTACCTTCAGATGCAAAAGCAGGAGACTGGACACTATAGTTGCAACACAAAACGACAAAGAAGTCAAAGTCAAATTCAAAGTAAACGGTTAAACTAAATTCAAGCACAAAATTTTACAATTGTAAAGTCCAGTAATTATCTATCTGGCAAAACTATACTAATTCATGTCATATCAGATTACAGCAAAAAAGACTCTAGTGTTTTCTGCGTTTACGCTATTTTCATTGATATTTCTTGGAATCGTTTTTTCACTTACAGGTGATATTACAGTAGGAGCAGGACAAAGCGCATCATATCCATCATGGCTTGTAATTTCGTATCTTGCTGGCCTTTCAATGATTATTTTGCCATGTACCTTGCCTCTAGTGTTTATCATAGTTCCATTAAGCATGGGAAAAGGCTACAAAAAAGGTCTGGTCATGGCACTTTTGTTTGGAGCTGGCCTTACAACTACAATAACTGCTTATGGGCTTGTTGTTGCAACATTAGGAAAATCTGCATCACTTGATCAAGTATCTACAATAATGTTTTTGATTGCAGGAGTTGCAGCATTTGTTTTTGGATTATCACAGCTACGACTAGTTGCGCTAAAACTTCCAACATATTCTGGCACACCAAAGTTCATACAGAATCGTGGTGATTACTCTAAATCATTTTTCATGGGAACATTACTTGGTAATGCAGGCGTTGGTTGTCCAAATCCACTGTTTTACTGGCTATTGATATACATCGCAGGTACAGGAAGTCTTGAGATTGGTGCATCACTTGGTGCAGTTCATGGGATAGGGAGGGCAGTCCCACTAATTTTGTTATCAATTCTTGCAATTTTGGGAATTAATGCAACAAAATCAATAACACAAAACAGAGTAAAAATTGAAAATCTTACTGGATGGTTGTTAATTGCATTGGGCGCATTTTTGATAATCAATGGATTGCCGGGAGGCCATGAGTGGTATGAAAGCACTATAGTACACATTGGATGGAATAATTTGGTTTCAATGACTGGTCTTCCGCCAGAGTTTCATATTGGGCATCATATACACAAATATGTTTTTGGATCTGGAATCACACAACAAATAGTTCCTATAATTTTAGCGGCATTAATCATAATCCCAATAGTATGGTATATGATTAAAAAGAAAAAAGGGGTGATAACGCTATGAAAGATCCTGTATGTGGAATGGAAGTTAGTGAGAAAAACGAAACTACAGTATACAAGGGACAAAAGTTTCATTTTTGCTGTGCAAGCTGCAAGTGGGCGTTTGAGAAAAATCCCGAACAATTTGTAAAGACATGAAAGTTGAAGTCCTGACAACGCCTAGCTGCTCAAACTGTTCAGTTGTTGAGAAAATGCTTGATGATCTTGGCATAAAATACGAGGTAATTGATGTTACAGAAAAGCCAGAATATTTGCAAAAGTATCCAATTTACACAGCACCTGGGATAGTAATTGATGATAAGCTAGAGTTCGTAGGTGTGCCAAAAAAAGAAAAATTAAAAGCTAAGATAGCAACAAGCTGAACATGCCACAGGAACTTGATCAAATCGATATCGCAATTTTAAACTCATTGATTGAGGATGGGAGAAAATCATTTCGTCAGATTGGACGGGAAATCAAAATAAGCACACCAACAGTTCAGGCAAGATATCGGCGACTGGTAAATCTTGGCTTCATAAAGTCAGTCTCGCCAGTTTTAGATATGAGCAAATTGGATAAAAAATATCAAAAAGAAATCAAATCTATTTCTCAAACTAAATCTAAACTTCCAATGGTTAAAGACGATGACAAACTAAGCGTAAAGGTTTCTTGTGATTTTTGTGAGCAGCCAATACATGGCAGCCCAAAAGTTATAAAATTTGGAGAATATGAACGATTTTTTTGTTGCACTTCGTGCAGATCATTGTACAAGGAAAAATATGGTGGAAGAATACATTCCTTATCAAACGAGATTAACGAATTTTAAAACTAAATTAAAAAAATAACATAACATCTTTATGTAATTTTGTATACAAATAGTTGTGGCAAACATTGTAAACAATGTTGATTTGGACAAAGTTTCTCAAACCATAACAAATGGTAAAAAAGACAAAAACACGCTAAAAAAACCTGTCAAACTACAAGGCCAGTGGAATTTTGATCCAAATAATGGATACCAATTCAAAACTGAACTGTCATTTGAAAAAGGAAAAGAAACAATCGAAATTGACTCGCCTTCGTTTCTTGGAGGACAGGGAAATAGGTTAGGTCCTATGGCTTACTGTATTGCAGGAATAACGTCATGTTTTATTGGAACGTTTGTTGGAATTGCAGCACAAAAAGGAATCAAATTAACAAAGCTTACAGTTAATACAGAATGCAAAATTAATTTTGCAAAAACATTCGATGTGGCAGACGAACCAATTACAGAGGGAATTGATTTTGAGATTGAGGCTGAAAGTGAAGACGGAGACAGGAAAAAGCTTGAAGACATCATAAAACTCGCAGAGGAAAGATGCCCAGCCATATACCGCATGAGCCATGTAATTAAGGTAAATACTAGAATAAAATGAAAATAGCCAAGTTCAAAATCTAAGACAATTTTAGTATTTGATCAACAATTTTCTAATGCATCATTTAATGATGCGCTCACAAACGGAAGAATTCATGGTAGCTCTAAAACGAAGTTACATAGTTCTGCTAGTAGGCATAGGTACGCTGATAGCAGGCTCACTAGTTTTAGGAGTTAATGCAAGTACGCTGGCAACTGACTTTCTATCAAACAACCTCGTCATAAAACAGGCCACAATTGCACCAGATGAGCAATACACAACAGAAATGGTCTCACAAATAGGGGGCTCTGTTTCTGTACTAATGCGTGGACAGCCATTTGAGGTATCAGTTCAAGGCTCTATATCCGATAGTGCCGGTACAGTTGTTTGGAAAGACCAATTCAACGGTGACTATATTGGCAACTTTGATGCGACACGAGGCGAACAGTACACTATTCAGCTAAAAAACACTGGTTCTGAAGAGGTTACTGTAGATGCCATAGTTGGCAATGTTCCATTTATGGGCATTGGCAATGATGCAAAAACAGGCAATGTAGGTGGCACCTTAGCTGGACTTGGCGCTGGAATTATTGGAATAATAATTCTAATTGTCGGCGGTGTGCTGTTCTTTGCTGACAGAAGATCAAAGAAAGTCGTAGCTGCAAACTAAACTCCAAAACTTTCTATTTATTTTATTTTATCTTGATGGTATGACATTAAGTGTTACAGTTGAACTAATGTCAGCTAGCTTTCGTATCTTTTTTGTGATAACATCGCCTATGTCATTGTAGGTGGGTGCCACAACTTTACAAATGACCTCATAATAGCCAACAACAAGGTCACCTTCAACTACTCCAGGTATCTTAGCTATACTACAAAGTATCTGGCATTGATTTCCTTTCTCTGTATGGATAATAATATAGGCTTCTGCCATACTTTTTCCTTTTTGCAACTCACGATTTCTTGCAAAACTTTCAGCTAAATCATCAGTACTTTCTTCAGCCATCAGAGTTATTGTTCCTTGAATCTTGTCAATCTTTCTAATTCGCGTCATGAGCTCATTTTTTAGCTCAGCTTCATTTGATGCCTCAATTTGTGCTATTACATCATATAGGCCAAATGTGCCATAAGCATTTTTTACACTTGATATTGCTTTAAGATTTGAAACTACGTAATCATCAGAGCCTGGTTCACAACTTATAAGAACATAAGCCCTTGACATCAATCGCCTTGTTCACTCTTGACCTTCTATTGCCATCAAGGTGAGAGTTGATCTTATCTTTTCTATTTTACGAATTTTCCAGGTAATTATTTCTCTGAGAGGTTCTACTTTGTCAGCCATTACCTTTACCAAAATATCATATGCTCCAAATGTGCCATGAACCTCTTTAATGCCTTCAATTTTTTTTAGCTCAGATATGATATTTTCTTCAGCGCCCAGTTCACAGTTGATCAAAACATATGCTGTTGCCAGAGCTATGAACCTCCAATGCTCATACAATTATTTATGTGTAAACAATATTTAAGCAATATTTTGCAAAACTAAAAAATTTTGTATAATTTTTACAAATATGTGTTATTTTGTTTAGTGAATTTAGAATCTAGGAACTCGTACTATGTTCTTTGTATTCAATACTAAAACTGAAGCTATTGCAGAAATTAAGACTAGAATAGCAACAGGACCAAACTCTGGTATGACTTGGGTGCCAATTATTTCAATTTGTGATTCTAGGCTAGGCGGAACGGCTATAGATATTTTTCTATTATCTTCTGTTGTAAACAATTCCTCATATTCAATTTGGTTACCATCTACTAGAACAACAAAACTTGAATCACTGGTACCTGATTTTGAATCAAGGATGTAACGTGGCAAGTCAATGACAAGAGGATCATAATTTGTAGCTCCTCTTAATGTAAGAATCAATGATTTTGATTTTGTGTCAAGAAAACTTTCTACTGAAGTTATTTTACCTGTTCGTGTAAACGGAATACAAAAAGTCGCACCAGTATCAGACGGCGTTGTTAATTCAGAAGTTGAACATTGAGGAATTCCACCCAATTCTGGCACAAGCTCAATTTTTGTTTTAAAAAGAATATCTTGGCTAATCTGTGCTTTTATTATATACTCTCCATCAGAAGACCAAAACGCTCCATTTGTGTTAAATCTTATTTTAAAGTCACCAAATTCATCAGCTATGACCTGTTGTGCCTCAATAACACCGCCAAGCGGATCAAAAACTGTGATTGTTATTGGCTGTTCTCTGTTAGTTAATTTGGAATGTCCATTTACAGTTACAATTGAATCATGATCATATAGTAAATTATCTGTCCAAATAACTAATGGGACATTTTTCTTGTAAAACTCAATTTCATCAGGAGGAATAATTACACAACTTGGACATGATGAAAGTTGGGGGGCGCCAAAAACATTTTGAGAAGAAATTATAGTAAGCGCAAATAATATCACAACTATAGGAAAAAATAAAAATCTCAATGTTGTCACGCTCAAAACTCTAACACAGTACAACTTTATAACTTTTTAACTATTTTTTAGATAAATATACAACAATCTAGTCCATAAAATTTGAAAACATCAAATTTCATATCCACAGTGATTTAGATGAATAGATGTGGATGGGCAAAAGACATCCTGATGATAGAATATCATGACAAAGAATGGGGAATTCCAGTACATGATGACAGAAAACTCTTTGAGATGTTAATACTTGAAGGTGCACAAGCTGGTCTTACATGGTTGACTATACTAAAACGAAGAGAAAACTACCGCAAAGCATTTGATAATTTTATTCCACACAAAGTTTCAAACTATGGCACAAAAAATATTTCACAATTACTAAAGAACGCAGATATAATCCGAAACAAACTCAAGATAAAATCTGCAATAAATAACGCAAAAAGGTTTCTTGAGCTTCAAAAGGAATTTGGCTCATTTGATAAATACTTGTGGGGCTTTGTAGACTACAAACCCATAATTAACAACTACAAAAATTTAACAAATATTCCATCCTCAACACCGTTATCCGACAAATTAAGCAAAGATCTAAAAAATCGCGGATTCAGCTTTGTTGGGTCTACAATATGTTATGCCTTTTTACAGTCTGTTGGTGTTGTAAATGATCATCTAATCGATTGTTTTACACGAAAAAAGTAAAAAGCACTTATTTTTCTTTGATACTTGCCTTTACTTTTGCAAGAAGTTCTGGTGGTATAGTATTGAATCCGTGCTCTTTTGCATGTACTTGAACTTTTTTCATTAATTCTTCTTCTGTATTTGCTGAATCTGACCAATCACAATCAACACCAACATCAGAGCATTTGATAGTTTTTGTCATGTTACTTGTTTGATTATTCTAGTATTTATTGTGTATTCAAAATTATTGAAAATAAATTCAAAACTTTTTTAAATAACAGTCTATTCTAGTACAAAACAAACAATCACCTTTTTATAGAAAATTTATCTCTGAAAACAAATAGGCGATATTTTTTGGATTATACAAAACTCTGCAACGATTTAATGAAAACAGACAACAACATACGTTTTGTAGTAGTGTTGAGTAATTATGGTGAGAAAATAGCAGGCGGATTTCGTCCAAACATTGAAAGTTTTCTTTCACCAGATGAAGTACAAATGTCGTTATTTTATGCAGGGCAAAGATGGGACACAAGAACACATCTTGTTCATAGAATTGGAAAAGCAAAATATTCGGTTACCGAATACGAGAAGGTAAAACAGTTTACTTTGCCTATTGATGAAAAGCATCTTTTGCTAATAAGTGCAGAAACAAATATGCCTAGCGACAAGATTATTGAAAATGCTTTCAGATTGATAAAACAAAACTAACTATTTGTTGTGTTTTTAATTTTATATCTAGCAACACAGAATTAACCTGATTCTAATTGTAAATATTAATTCAATTCGGCAAGAAACACTTATCCATTATGAACTTCTTAATCTTATATGGAAGTTAGAAAAATAGGCGAAAAAATACTGAAAACAAGTAAATCGGTACGATTTGTGACTATTTGTGACAAAAACGGAAAACTAGTTTACACTGTACATCCAAAAAGAGTAAAAAGTAAACTCTCAAAAAATGAAAGTAAGAAATCACTTGCCGCTGCAGCTAGAGCATGGAAAACAAGAAAAGAGCTCTCACGTAAGCTTGGTCAATGCAAATACGTTGTTGCTGAATACGATAAGGTCAAGCGTATAACTATGCCTGCAGGCAAAAACCATTTGTTATATGTTACTACAGCACCAAATTTTGATCACAACAAAATAGTCAGTAAAGTCAGGCAACTACGATAAATCAATAACCAGTACTTTTTTTAAAATTCTAAAACTTCGCCAAGGTTGTCAATATCCACCTTGTTATTGTCAACTCTGATACAATACTCTCCATCAACTCTGAACGTGTTTACCTTTTTACCTATTCTCCATGTGTTTTTTGGCCCTGAATAGATAGTCATGTATGTTTTGCCACTTTTTATGTTTGATGCGATTGCTGCACGCTCTATTTCGATTCCTTCTCCAACAGTACCATCTCTATCTTCATGTTGTATTACCTTTGCAATTCTATGATTTCCATTGTATCTTACAGCTGAAATCAGATAATCTGCCCACTTTGTCATTTTAGGTACAATCATAACTCAAAATCAAGGATAAAAATAACTTTCTTTTGCCAAGAATACCATTGGATTTTACAACAATTTGGTCATACGAATAAAATCCGGCCAGTTTTTATAAATAAAGCAAAAGATGGCAATTAGTTGTTGATCCCTTTCTTACTTTTCTTACTGTTTTTTCCAGCGTTTGCACAGGAACCAATACCAGATTATGATAACCCATATGCACCAATAATTTTTGATAAAGACACCTATACTTGGACTGATAAGGTGAGAATTACAATAATTGCACCTAGTTGGAATGAAAATACAAATGGAATTGACACAATAGGAAATCACGAAGGACGATTCATCAAAATTTCAACTGGGGAGCGTTCCATTGAACCATACACATTAACTGAAACAGAGCCAGATAGCGGAATCTTTAGGGGCGAAATAACACTTACAGGATTCTTACATGATGTCAACGGTGACAGTAAAAAAGACACAAATCCAAGAACCTCAGGCAGTGGACCAAGTGATGGTCTTTTGGAAGTTACGCGAGATGACAAGATTACTCTATCTTTTGAATTTGCAGATGGTGTGGTATTGACAAAGTCTGCCCAGATAAGCTGGAATGAAGGTAAAATTGAATTTGATAGTGATCACTATTTTATTGACAGCACTGCAACAGTACGAGTAATAGATCAAGACATGAACCTCAATCCTGAGATAGTAGATACTTTAGTTGTTGAGGTTAGCTCCGATTCAGATTCTGCAGGAATTAAAGTTAATGCAATTGAAACAAGTGATACTTCGGGAATATTTGAAGGGGCATTTTCGTTTTCATCAAACCAGGAATCTAGTGGACAACGACTATTTGCAGTTACGGGGGATTCAATTCATGCAAAATATAAAGACACTACACTGCCTTTGCCCTACAGCATTCAAGACACACTTGATATTACTTCAGAATCAAAACTAGAATCATCTATTCCACTTTTAGAAAGAGCAGACCTATCTGATGTTTACTTAGCGGATCGTTCAGGAAACCCAGTACAAGAAATACGGGCAGAAAGCTCATTTCAAATTGTTGGAACTGTTCATAACAATCAAAACTTTGAGCAACCATTTGTCTACATAATTCAGATCAAAAATCAAGAAGACATTACAATGGAAATCTCTTGGATTCAAGGCGAACTTTCAGCAAATCAAACACTTCAAGTTTCTCAATCTTGGATGCCAGATTCTACAGGTGAGTATAAAGTAGAAACATACGTTTGGAACTCACTTAAAGATACGTTGCCACTTGCTCCAAATCTTGTGATGACAGTTCCTGTCCAGTAGAACTCATAGTAAATCACAAGAGTTAACTAGCGATGACTTTGATTTTTTAATATGGTATTAAGAAAAAAAGGAAAACACCTAAGAAAAGCTGATCAAAGGGCAATAAGAAGAAAAAGAAAAAG
>JACOWO010000152.1 GCA_016176745.1 Nitrosopumilales archaeon | reverse complement strand
ACCCTATCAGGGAAAGTTATCTTCTTTTGTACTTTCTCTCCATTTGGAAGTTCATCTTCGATATATGCATCTACACGAGACAAGAATCCCAATGTTTTGGTAAGCTGGTGTATCACGTTGTAGCAATTATTGTTGAGACACAGTTTTTGCATGAAAGGATTAACAAGATATGATTATTTCAATAGGGGAGAAGATTTTCAATTTTGATAACTTGGTATTAATTTCAAAATAAGTGGATAACAGTTTTCTAGTAGCAGACTATAATCCGAAGACCATTGCCAGTTAATATTGTTGCCAACATCAACGTTCCTTTCTAGTTTGCTGTTATCCAAATAGGGTAATACAATTATGATATAAAGGCATGATCATGATTATCAAAATTGATAAAAAGTCACAAGCAGCAATTCTGATTTAAAATCAAACAATGTCTATTTTTCCTGAAATCAAATCATTACAAAAATCATTTATTTTTTCTAAATTTTTGTCTACTATTTCAATTGCTTGTTTTTTTATTGCAGTATCAATTTCTATTTTTTTCTCACTTATTGGTTGGATCACAACGGCTTTGGGCTGGTTAACAGGTCTTCCTATTATATTATACATCCAGACTATAACTTCGTCAAAATCAGAGATTGTTTTTTGAATCTCATCTGCTATTTTGAATGCCATTACGTTGTAAATTTTTCCTATATGACTAACCGGATTTTTGCCAGCAGTTGCTTCTGAGCTAGCAGGCCTGCTAGGTGAAATTACTCGATTTGCCATGTTTCCTCTGCCTACTTCGCCTGAATCTGCATGATCTGCAGACGTGCCAAGAACGGTCAGATAGAGGCCATCCATTCCTTGATTTTGCTCATCAAGGCAGTTAATTGCAGAGTGGATTTCAAAATCAAACTTTGACTTTAGAAATTCGTTAAGGGCATGAAGCATCTCATGTTTTCTGGCAAAATACTTGTCCTCAGATTCAACAAAAGAATCAACAAATGCCATTGCAACGGTAAGATCTATCTGAGATTTGTTCCTAAAACCCATGACCTTTATGTCTTCACCAGATTCTGTGAACTCGTTTTTAAACCTCTTAGAATTCAGATACTGCTCTGTCTCTAAAACTAGAGACTCTGTTTTGGTAAATGGGGCATATCCAACTAATACCGACGTGTCATTTGATTTCAAAGATTTCGGTTCTTTGAAAATTGATTGTAATTCAGTTGATGTAGTTCCAATTTCTACTTGATATTCAACATCTTTTTTACGTACAAATCTCAAGTTGTTTTCAAACCAAGATTTGGCGGAGTTGACTGCAAAATCGGCAATAGGTAATTTGCGATCATTGATTTCAAATGTGGCTCTATCGCCAAGTATCATCTTCATTGGCTTGAGCATTTTTCCACCTCCAAACTTAATTTCACTTTGACCGGCAACCAACATTGCCTTGTCCATGTTGTGATGTTGGACAGAACCTGTTTCTTTAATATACAATTTTGATAATTCTATTGATATCTGGTTCATTACCAGATCACATATTGTATCAGGGTGGCCAATTCCCTTTCTTTCTACTATCTCAAATCTTTTTTTAAAAGTTGGAATACCTTCTATGGATTCTACAAAAATTTTCTCACTCACAATGAATACTGATTATGAATATTGTGATAAGACTTTCGTAAATTATCTTGCCTGATAGCATAATTGAGACAAGCATGAATATTGTAAACTAATGGAAATAACCAATAAACAGCTGATTATCAACTGTAATATTCTAACGTGATAATCGTATTCATTATTTATACGATTAAGCAGAATTCATGTGTTTATGACGTAAATCAGAAAAATACTTGTAGCCATAGGCGATGAAAAAAGCTTAGACAAGTGCATGAACATAGCAATCCCAATAGCCAGCGCATTTGATGCATCAATTACTGGAGTTCATGTGGTTCCACCTCTTCCTAGGTCGTTTGTACTACTATTACGTCAGCCTTGGAGGAAAAACGCACGCAAAATAGCCGAACAATATTTAGAAAAAGCACAAAAACTCTGTGAAGATAAAAATATTCAATTTGAAAAAAAGATCTTAAACGGCCTTCCTAGAGAAGAGATAGTAAATTATGCAAAAAATAACTATGATCTGATAGTTATTGGCAGAGCCGATTGGGGTTCAAGATTGCTTGGAAGCGTTTCAAGTGGCGTAGTACACGGCGCAAAGACTAGCATATTATTAGTAAATTAGTCCTAGAAAACATTTCTTGAATTCAAATAAGTTGTTTTTACGAATTATTTCCAAGTCTGATAATTGATTTTCCAGTTTAAATCGCTTCAAAATCAGATAGCTATGTGGAAAAAGAAGCCATTTTGTATCAAAGATTGCCAAATGACAAAGTACGTTGTCTAGCATGTGCACGATACTGTGAAATGGGAAAGGATCAGATTGGACTATGTGGTATACGAGGAAACAAGGATGGAAAGCTAGTCCTTTATGTGTATGGAAAAGTAAGTGCTGTTCACATTGATCCAATAGAAAAAAAGCCTGTCACACATTACATGCCTGGCACAAAAATATTTTCAATAGGAACAACTGGCTGTAACTGGCTTTGCAAATATTGCATTAACTTTGACCTAAGCCAAAGAAGGAAAATTGAAGGTGCAGATATAAGTCCGGAACAAATTATGGACAAAGCACTCAAGTATGAATGTCAGGGAATAGCATACACATACAACGAACCAAGTATTTTCATCGAATTTGCAAGAGATTGTGGTGTACTTGCAAGAAAAAATGGCTTGTTCAATATTTTCGTATCAAACGGATATTGTACTCCTGAATCAGTAAAAATGATGAA
>JACOWO010000151.1 GCA_016176745.1 Nitrosopumilales archaeon | reverse complement strand
CCACCTAGTGGAGGCATGGGAGAATATTAAGACAATCTAATGGGTGGTTTTCAAGGTAAGATCATGGTAAGCTCAAACAACAAAAAGAGCATCAGTGAATTAACCCTAGAAACGCTATTTTCAAACACATTAACTGACATACCCTGTGTTAACATAGATGAAAATAGGGAAGCTTGGGTTGCTACAGAAATGTGCGCACAATACCTCGAGTCTGCCATAGATTCAATCGTGGTTAGAGACGGAAACGACAAACCAGTTGGAATAATAGGCGGGTATGATCTGTTGGATAATTTACGAAAAAATCCAACACCTGATTTTCTTTACCAAACTACGGTCAAAGAGATTATGTTTAAGGGATTTCCACAAGTTGATAAAAAAATAAAACTCAAGGACTTGATTGAAAAGTGGCAAAACTCAAGAATGCTTGAAATTGGCGCCAAATGCAAAACCGACATTTCTGTTTCATCTATGCCAAAAAAGAAAGTGGTCACTTTTCAGCAAGATGATCACCTTGGCAAGATACTTGATTTGATGTTTGAACAAAAAACTAGAAAGCTTTTACTGGAAAATTCAAACCAATTTATCAGTGACAGGATAATCCTTGAGGGAATCTCAATACTATTAAAATTGCAAAAAGATATTGACCATTTTTTGAACATGCCGGCTAATCAGTTTAAATTGGAACATGTCAATGTGATCACAGAAGATCTAAAGTTTAATCGTCTTTGTTCAATGATGGATAAAATAGAGCATCCTTATGTTGTGTATAAGGACATAGTGGTTAGCCCCTGGGACGTCTGCCTTACTTTGTTATCAGACAATTTGACAGAACTTGGCACTGATCACCAAAAGAAAATAACATGCCCGCATTGTGGAAAGTACATAGATTAGGTTTGTAATTCTCAAGCTTGCAAAATATAATTTTTGATTATTGCAGCTGAGTCATGTAGTGATTTTAGCTCAGAATTTGCTAGTTTAATCTCAACTATACTTACACCATCTTTGTCAATCTTAGCTGGCACGCCAAGACACACATCAGATATGCCATATTCACCATTTAGTAAAACTGATGCTGGCATAGCCAGATCCTTGTCATTTATTATTGCACGTAGCACATCTGTTGTATTTTTTGCAATGCCAAAAACTGAAGGTCCCTTTAATCTCCTAAGGCTTTTCCAATAATAGCGAACATCGTTAGTTATTTTGTCAATTTGTGGTGTACTTAGTGAGTTTAAGACAGGCTTTCCATCGATCTTTGCTAATGAAAACAACAGAACCATGGAATCTCCATGTTCTCCAAGTACCATTGCATTAGTGATGTTTTTTGTTTTAACGCCTAATTCATTGGCCAAAACATATCTAAACCTACTAGAATCAAGGCTTGATGCCACCCCGATTATGTTATTTCGCGAGAGGTTTGTTTCCTTGTTAAAAACATAGGTTAAAACATCTGCAGGATTTGTTACCAAAACAATTTTTGAATGTGGGGAATATTTTACCACTTTTTTTGCAATATCTTTGATTAGCTGGACATGTTGAGATAAAAACTCCAATCTGTCTTTTTCATATACTGCAACACTTGCAGAGATAACTATAACATCAGAATTTTTTATCATGGAAAAGTCATCTGTGCCCACTACAGAGACTGGGTTTTCCCAAGATGCTGCATTTGATATATCCAATGCTTGACCCAATGCCTTTTCTTTGGTTCTATTTACTAAAACAATGTCATCAAGCGATGTTGCAGCAATAAGAAATGCTATTGCAGAGCCTACTTTTCCACTTCCAATTATTGATATCAATTCTTATCATTTTTTTAAAAACTAGATAATAAGTTGTAATAATGGAAGAGAAACCTAAAGGGCAGATCAGGAACAAACAAACGGAGATTTTGGTCCCTCTTCCAAGCCTCTTTGCCTACTTTTGTATTTAAAATAGTTTCATGATTTTCATGACTGAATTCATAATGATTGCACTGCATTGCAATGAAGTCCTACTCATTATATCAAAACTAGTCTAATACTACACAATGCAAACATTATTCGAAGTGAGAAAAATAGAGGAAGACGATCGAAAAGAAGCAATTCTTGGAATGATCTCTGACAAGTACTGCCGCGAAATATTAGAAGTTACAATGGACAAGCCAAAATCTGCTATGGAAATAAGCTCAGAGCGAAAAATCCCAATAAGCACAGTATACAGAAGACTACAAAGCCTTCATGACAACAAACTGCTTGGGATATCTGGTACAATCAGCGCAGATGGAAAAAAGTACTTTTTGTACAAGAGCAAAGCAAAGGCCATTTCAACTTCATTTAATTCCGGTACAATCGAAATTCAAATCACACCTAACACTTTGGTAGAAAGTTAGGCACGTGTTTTTCTTTAAAATCAAATTTGAGAATAAAGAAGGCGTTTAAAATGACTATGACGAGTAGAAAACTCATGGAAGTTCAAAAATTCAAATCGCCAGTAATTACTGTTGATCCTCAAGCATCAATCCATAATGCGCTTGTAAAAATGCAACTTAATTTTATAAAACGAATTGTAATTACTGACGATAACAGACCTGTTGGTATTGTAACTGAACGAGACATTAGTAGATTTTTGGAAAATGACAGAACTGCTAGAGCACTAGATGAAATTCCAATTAGTCATGTAATGAAAAAAAATCCAATTACCATCGTAGATGGTCTTGATGATCATTTTGAACAATGTACCACAAGAATGGATACTTTCAAGGTAGGTTCGATTGTAATGGTTGATTCTGATGGAGACCTTATTGGAATTGTTACAAAAACTGACATTACAAAAGCATTTTCTGTCATCCATGGTGGCAAATGCAAGGTTAAAGAGTACATGAGTGAGAAAGTAATCACATGTAGAGAGTCTGACACCTTAAGATATGCGTTAAGCATGATAAATACAAACAAAATTTCAAGACTTGTAGTTACTGACAATAATGGAAATCCAACAGGGATTATAACAACTAACACGTTCCTAACACACAGTAGTTACTTTACAAACGGAAAAACACGAACTCGAGACTACCTTCTTCCAACAAAAGAAGAGACCGAATTACATGTAGAGGATTTGATAAAAAAAGAATTGGTGACAATTGGTCCAGAAGATGACCTTGCTACTGCAGCTCATCTTATGATAAAAAACGAAATAAGCGGAATTCCAGTTGTCAATGGAGGAAAAAAGATTGTTGGGATTATTACAAAATTCGATGTGGTAAGAGCATTTAGT
>JACOWO010000064.1 GCA_016176745.1 Nitrosopumilales archaeon | reverse complement strand
AATTGAGATTGCGGCTGGCAAAATTTCTGTTCTTATCTTGACTTTTCTTCCCTTGAGTATTTTTGCAACTGCGCGCAAGTCTTCAAGCTTTGCTCCAGTGCATGAGCCAATGTATGCCTTGTCAAGTGCGATTGATGATATGTCTCTTGCAGCAGTAACATTGTCTGGCGAATATGGTTTTGCAACTAGCGGTTCTAGTTCAGAGGCTTCATACTCAAAAATTTTGGCGCATTCACTGTCTGCATCATCATACACTGGGGCAAAGTTTTTTGCGCCACGAGCTCCAAGATAATCAAAGATTTTTTGATCAGGTGTAATTATCCCGTTTTTTGCCCCAGCTTCAGTAGTCATATTGGTTAGTGTAAGACGCTCCTCTACTGACATTTCATTGATTCCAGTACCGCCAAACTGCATTGCCCTATATGCACAACCTTCGGTACCAATGTCACCGATTATACGTAAAATGAGATCCTTTGCCATCACGTGTTCTGAAAGTTTGCCATTGAGCTTAAAGTAATAAGTTTCAGGAATTTTGAACCAGATTTTTCCATTCAGTAAAACATATGCTACATCTGTATGTCCCAGTCCACATGCAAATGCACCTAATGCACCTGTAGTGTTTGTGTGGGAGTCACCACCAACATAGACTTCTCCTGGCAATACCATTGCCTCTTCATGAGACAATGTATGGCATATGCCGTACTGCCCCATACCATACTTGAAATGTTTTTCAATTCCATACTTTTTTGTAAATTTTGATAATTGTACAATGTTTTCTGCGGAAACCTTGTCTGCTGAAGGGACAAAATGATCCTCTGCAACCCAAATCTTTGATGGATCCCAGAGTTTATCTACAGAAATTCCTTGTTTTGTTAATTTCTCAAATACCTTTATGACTCCTGGTCCTGAAACATCGTGTATCATTGCTTTGTCTACATTTGCAAATACAACGTCATCTGGTGAAACGCTGTTCTTGCCTGATGCGCGTGCAAGTATTTTTTCAGTAATATTCATGCACGCAAAAGCTTGTTTTACGGATTAAAAGCTTTTCAGAAGGATAAAAAACAAGAATGATTCTAGCGAGAATATGTCCTTAGTGGTACTTCCAATAAAGGCAAGAAAAGAAGAAGGAGAATTTGATCTTTTTGATACCATTCTAAGATGTGTAGATGAAAGCAAAATTACTATTGAAAATGGCGATATTGTGGTAATTTCAAGCAAATACATCTCAAATTCACAAGGAAGGTTGCTTGACTATCAAAATATTACAGTTTCAAAAAAGGCAGTGTCTCTTGCAAAAAAATTTCATATGGAACCAAAAATAGTAGAGATAATTCTAAGAGAGTCTGACATTATTTTTGGAGGAGTTGCAGGCTTTGTTATCACGTCTGCCGATAATATTTTGGCCCCAAATGCCGGAATTGACAAGTCAAATGTCAAAAAAGGAAAAGTGGTTCTTTATCCAAATGATCCTTATTTAATTGCCGAGCAGTTAAGACGAAAGTTTTTCCTAAAATTTTCTGTTCATATTGGTGTCATAATTGTTGATAGCAGATTAATGCCGTCACGTGTTGGCACTATTGGAGTAGCCATTTCATGTGCAGGTATTGAGCCAGTTAGTGACAGAAGAGCTGAAAAAGATCTAGACGGAAATCCGTTAAAGGTCACATTTCAAGCAGTTGCAGATAACTTGGCATCTATTGCAAATCACAAAATGGGAGAGGGTTCAGAATCGCAGCCTTTTGCAATAATTAAAAATTCCGGCGCAAAAATAACTGATAGAAAAATAAGTAAAAATGAAATGGCAATATCACATGATCAGTGCGTTTACATTCGAGGCCTAACAAAATCCAAGTAAAGATCAGCAAAAATTCTTTGACAGTGATTTGTTTAGTTTAAGGCAAAGCTGATTTAAATATTGGTCACTTTGAGGCCAAACTAATGGTAGAATATCTAACAAGATATCCAAAAACAATATCGTTTCTTGATGGTATTAAAGGAAAAATTCACTTTGATGGTAAAAATCAAGTTGAGCAGCTTACAGTTGTAGTAAAAAAGAACGTAGATGAGTTGTTGAAGATTTTTTCAAACGAGGGATTTACCAAGGTCAAGTTTGAACACAAGATGCCTTTTCAGATAGGCAACGGTCTTTCTTTAAAGCTAAAAAAACCATGGGAGATGCATGTCAGGCTACTTGATATGAAAAAAGGATTTGTTGCAATACAAGCAGAAGTTGAAGTGTCAAGAGATTATTTGCAGCATCTATTTTCGCAACGTACTCCTGTAATATATGAAATAGAGTCGCTTTTAAGAAAACACCAAATTGACTATAAAATTTGGAATAATAAATTCAAAAAATATGTTCATACTGTCTTTGATAGTTACAAAATCAAGCTAGCAACTCCAAACATACCTGTTTTTGCGTGGAAACCGATGGTTTTTGTGATAGCAACGGTTGGGGTATTTTATCTGTGGAAATATCTTAACACAATTTAAAAAAAACTACCCAGTTAGAAACTTTAATTAGAATTTTCTAGTTTTTGATATGATGAGTGAAGAGCCAGTAGCTCAGCTAAGCTATTACGGAATTTCGCCTTGGGAGATAGAAGTAGTATATGGAATATTCAATGGAAGATTTCAGGTAAAACAAACAGAGCTGGAAAGTTTTGATTCTGATTTTGTCAGTGTGTTAAACATCGACATTCCAATTGCGTTTAATGATGAATTTTTCAAGTGGTTTGAGTTTAGAAGATGGGATAAGGTAAAAGCAATACTAAAAGAGATGAAAAGAAGAAGAGGTCAAAAAAATACGTTAAAAATTGATCTAAGTTTTTCAAGCATTCCAACAATTAGATTCATAGCAGATTCTGATGATCGTGACTGGTTCAATAATTCAATAGAAAAGATCGACTTTGTTTTAGAACTGATTCCATACCATCTAGATCCAACAAAATTGCCTAATGATGTTACAGAGATAATTTACAAATTTGATGCAAATGCTGCCAGATGGAGATTAAACACAGCATTTGTAAATAATAAGAAATTTGTCTTTACAGGTAGTGAGTGGAAATTAATTATTTGAGATCCTTTTCTAATGGCTCAACTAATGAGTGAAGTTCTTTGTATTTTGTTTCTAAAAATTCTAGGGATTCTTTGAGTTTTTTTGATTTTCCATACTTGTATCTTATGAGTTCACGATGATGCCAAAAATTTTTTCCATTGTCTACTGAAATGGTTGTAAAATAGTCAGGACCTTTCATGTTGTCAGGTATTTTGATGTTGTATGGAAAAAGCATGTCAACAATAAACCATTCATCGCCGTCAGGATAATCACAACCAGTGTCAATATCAAAAAATACATGTAAGAGGCGAGACTGCATCAGACCATCATCTTGTATTGATGGATGCTTGACATTTGATTTTTTAAAATCAAGATTTAGCAGCTCTGGCTCAAAATATCCCTTTATGATGGATTTACGAAAAATCTTGTTTACTTCTGCAATATTCAATTATAACGCTAGTATTCGATCAAGCTGCTAATAATTCATATGCTATTTTGACAGATTAGGCGTCTTTAGACTTGCAATGAGTCCAATAATTTTGATATGTCTGTGGTAGGTTTTCCATTAGAAGATATTTTCTGTGTTGCGGGAGGATTCTCAAGATAGTTTGGTATCTTGTCTGCAAGTCTTCTTCCGTGTTCTGTTATTATTTCATTTTTGTAAAATATACCAAAAGGAATCTTGTCGCCCCATTCAAGTGACTTGATTAGTGCCTGGCTTAATTTTTCATTTAGCTCTTCTTCTTTACTATAGTGAACCACTGGATCATAGCCTGTATCTTCAAGTTTGTACAATCTAGCGTGAGTTTTTGTGGCAACGTCATCTGTTGGCTCTGTTCCTGCATACCAATCCCTTGTGTTAATGTCATTATATGTTGGACATGGTTGAAGAACATCTAAAAATGCAAGGCCCTTGTGACTGATTGCCGCAATTATCAGATCCTTTAGATGTCGTACGTCATACGAGTATCCTCTTGCAACAAATGTAAAACCGCTTGCCACTGCCAATCCAATTGGATTTACATTATAGTTTATGTTTGGTGCTGGAAGTGATTTTGTTTTTTCACCTAACCTCAAAGTAGGTGATGCTTGTCCTTTAGTCAGTCCATACACCCCATTATCAAAAATTATGTATGTCAGATCTACATTTCTTCTCCCTGCTGCAACAAAGTGTCCCGCACCAATTCCTAACCCATCTCCATCTCCACCTGCCGCTACTATAGTCATGTCAGGATTTGCTATTTTTGCACCTTGTGCAAATGTCAAGACTCGTCCGTGCAAGGTGTGAATTCCATATGTGTTGATAAAGTGTGATGTTTTTCCAGAACAGCCTATTCCAGAAAATATGGCAGCCTTGTGTCTTGGGATATTCATTTCTGCAAGCGCCATCTGAATTGCATTTACTATACCAAAATCACCACAATTATGTAAAATTGCATTTTCACTCACATAGGAATTGACATCATCAACTTCTAGGTTGTAAACAGGTCCATCATAATCAAAACTTTCAATTTTTCTTACCGGAATTAGGACATAATCAGGTAGAACAATTGAAGAAGGAGGTTTTCCTATATGGTTTTTTGATGTGAGTGTTTCATCAAGTATTTTACATAATACTACAAAATCGCGATCACTTACAATCTGAATTGAGTATGATTCTTTGTGGATACCTTTTGCCTTGTTAACAGAAATTGTTGGCACTATTCCTTGCCTTAGTAAAAGAGTCTTTAGCTGTTCACACAAAATCTTGGATGTTGTTTTGAAATTTCCACGTAATTGTTCTGTACTTATCCAACCATCCCCACGCCACAATCCTTTGATGAGTTCTGTTTGTTTTTGTGCGGGAAGAAGCATTACAAAGTGTGGCAGTTTTTTGTTGTATGATTTATGGCTAAACCATTCTAAGAATAGTCTTGCAAGAGGGGCTGAATAGAAGGTTATTGTAGTTGCATTTCTTTTAGTACTTTTTGTTCCATTAAGACCAAATGTTTGCGCCATAATGTTTTTGACATCATTTAAAAATTCAACTTCTTTGGAGTTGAAGGTAAAGCTGATCTCACGTCTATGCACGTGGCCTTCTGCTATGTAGTATCCCATTAGTCTGAGTACACTATTGTTTAGTGGAATTTTGTTTGGCAGTGGTTTGCTTATGGTATCTTTTTTCTTTAATTGGTAATCAACTTCAACGTATTCTCTGTCAACTTGTTCTTTTTGAATTGGGTACACAAGATAATCTCTAGTTTTAATTTCATCTGCACGTGTCCAAACAGCATCAAATTTTTTGTTGTGCAGTTTTTGATGTTTTCTTTTTACTATCAAAACTGGATGCTCTTCTGTAAGATACGTTACTCCAAAGCACTTTGTTACAAGCTTGAATAACTTTCCTCTGTGAATGTGTGTTATGATTTCCTTTACATTATGATAAAGACCATCTCTTCCAAGAACCCGTTCACCTACACCGATTTGTTGTATTTGTTTTACTGATGGGTTACAATGGATCAGAGTGTCAGGAAGTACACATCCTGGACACCAGTCGTTATGAACGTCTGTCTTGTAATCTGAAAGTTTAAGCACCATGTGTCAAGATTACCTTTTTTTGTTCTTTGTCGGCTAGGATTTTTTTTATTGAATCATATATTTCAGTACAAGTCATAGCTCGTCCAGTATATTTCAAAATATAATGATCTATTTCTCTTCCCAGATTCTGTTTTAATAATAAACCAAGCTGGCCTGTTGCATTGGCTTCAATATCTATTATAGATTTAACATTTTTCAAAAATGATTTAACAAGTTCTGTTGGAAATGGATGAAGTAACTTTATCTGAATAAATCCAACATTAATATTTTCTTTTTTTAGCATCTCCAAGGCATCAAGAATTGGTCCTTTAGTAGAGCCCCAACTTACAATTGTATATTCTGCTGTACCATTAGACACTACCTGATCATCTTTTGGAATGTCTTTGAGAATTTGTGAAAATCTAGAGAGCCTTTTATCCATCATCTGCAGCCGGACTACAGGATCTTCTGTTATGTGACCAAACTCGTCACTTTCATCTCCCGTATTCCAAAATATTCCGTTTTCTAATCCAAGTTTTGAGCGTGGCGAGATACCGTCTTCTGAATGGGCAAATCTTTTGTAATCATTTGTGTCTATTTTATCAAGCAACTTACCGCGTTCAATCTTGATCTTTGTAGGATCTAGCCTCTTACATGTAACAACAGAGCTTGCAAGAAACTTGTCCATCATGTGTATGACTGGAACTTGAAAGAGGTCTGAAAAGTTGAAACACTTGCCTGTGTCGTAGAAACTTTCCTCAATGTCTCCTGACGCATAAACGATTTTTGGAAATTCTCCATGTCCTGCATGGACTGCAAACATGAGATCTTCTTGACCATGTCTAGTAGGAAGGCCAGTAGACGGACCACTTCTTTGATATAATGTTATTACTATTGGCACCTCGTTTATTCCAGCCCAGCCCAAGGCTTCAGCCATCAAAGAAAATCCGGGTCCCGATGTGCTTGTAGATGAACGAGTGCCAGTTAATGCGCTGCCTATAGTCATGCCAATAGCTGAAATTTCATCTTCGGTTTGTATGACAACCGTAGAGCCAGGTCTGTCTTCGTTTATTTCTAAAATTTCATGTGACTCTAAAAATACGCTTTCGTCTGATGCTGGTGTGATTGGATAGTAGGATTGAAATCTACACCCACACACCATTTTCCCCAATGCGGTTCCCTGATGACCTTGTGCAAGTATAGTATCAGATTGTTTTTTGATTTCAGCAAGTGAACAGTTGAAGTTGGGAAATTTTGCTGTTGCATAGTTGTATGCGTAATTTGCCAATTGCTTATTGATTTCAGCAATTTTTTGCTTTTTTCCAAAAATAAATTGAATTGATTCAAAGAGCTGTTTTGATGACATGTGCAATAGCCCAAGAGAAAGTGAAACGCCTAATACGTTAAACATCCTAATCATGCCTTTTAGTTTTGGATTGTTGGTATCTTCAGCTAGACCCCCAAGTATTCCTCGAAATGATACGGGATACAGATTTACACCGTTTTCTTTTACCAAATCTAAAAGTCCGGAAACTGTATAGCTTTTCTTTTTAGTGTCAAGATACTTGTGAAGTCGTGATTTAAAATCTGGGTCAAGGGCATGAACGTCTTTTGTTTCAATATTTTCCATATCTGAATCATAAATGATTACGCCGCCAGAGACTAGCTCATCTGCGTGCCTGAAAATTGTCTCTGCGTCAAATGCAACCATTATGGTCACATCATTAACATTAGATCTAATTTTCTTGTCAGATACTCTAACTGTAAAATAGCTGTGTTCACCTTTTATGTTTGAATAAAATTCCCTTTTCCCAAAAACTTGGTAACCTGCTCTTGCACATACATGTGAAAAAATGTTTGCTGCTGTTTCTACTCCACTACCTTGTGGGCCACCAATCTGCCAGCTAATGTCAACATTTACCACGTGAATTGTCGTCTATTACTGGATATTAATAATATGGTTTTAGAAAAATCTAACCGCCTGTTGCTGCATCAAATAATGCACATTCACATTTGTCTCGTTCGCCACAGTATGGGCATACACATACACATTTTTCAATTGAGTTTCCACACTCTACACAGATGGCAAATTCCTCATCTGAGATGTGCTTTGAACCCAATACTTGTCATATAACAAAATATTATAAATGGTTTAAGGAAGAGATTCCAAAATTTAGTGCTGTATTATGAAAAAAAAAGTTTTGCTTACCCGTAAATTGCATGATTTTGCGCTCTTGGATTTAAAAAAATATTATGATGTTGAAATCCATCAAGGAAAAATTCCAATGCCAAAAAAAACTTTGCTTAAAAAAATCAGAAACAAAGATGGATTGATTTGCTTTCCCTATGATAGTATCGATAAAGATGTGTTATCTGCTGCAAAGAATCTCAAGACAATTAGCACTTACAGCGTTGGGTATGATCATATAGATGTAAAGTACGCAAAAAAACAAGGCATTAGTATTGGGTATACACCTGAGGTGTTAACTGACGCTACTGCAGATCTTACCTTTGCATTAATTCTTGATTTATTGCGTCGAGTAACTGAAGGAGACAGAATAATTCGAAAGCAAAGATGGACACAGATTTACGGCGCATATGACTATGTTGGTACTGACATATCTGGAAAAATACTTGGGATTTTGGGTTTTGGTAGAATAGGTACTGCTGTAGCAAAGCGTGCCAGAGCGTTTGAAATGAACATAATTTATCACAACAGGCACAGGTTATCAAAAAACACTGAAAAATCTCTAGGCATAAAATATGTTACATTTGATCAGTTGTTTAAAAAAAGTGATGTTGTTTCAATTCATATTCCATATACAAAAGAAACACACGAGTTAGTTGATATGAAATTATTTAAGAAAATGAAAAAAACTTCGTTTATTATCAATACAGCACGCGGAAAAATAATTAAAGAAAATGATTTAATTTATGCACTAAAAAAGAAAATAATTGCAGGAGCTGCACTTGATGTTTTTAGAAATGAACCAATTAGTTTGAATAATCCATTAACAAAAATGCAAAATGTGGTTTTATCTCCTCATATTGGAAGTTCGACCGCAGAAACAAGGAAAAAAATGGCAGATATTACTGTAATAAATCTAAAACTAGGAATGATTGGAAAGAAGCCACTTTATTCTGTAAATAATTAGTGTGTCATTATCGTTTCTTGCTCGCCGTATTTTTTAAATAAATTATCAAACAATGATTTTCTTTTTTGATTCAAGTTTTTATCTTCATCATACATTTTTGTAAAAAATGCCGTCAACACGCGTTCATCATTTTTATCAAAAAACATTACACTATAGCTTATCCTTTCTGTTTTTTCTTCTATAACGAACCTTGCTTTTGAGATATTATCAGCGTTAATGTGCATATGGCATGTACCTTTATCATCACCTATTGTTATCCAATTATCTTTTTGTCTAATTGGTAGGAAATTATTTCTTATCTCGCTTACTGCACCTTGATTTTTTACTACAAATAAGATATCATCTATCTTGAGTATATCCTCTAAAATTTGTTTAAGCATTATAGTAACTCTGTTTTATGTAAGATAAATCAATTAATTTACAGTTGGATTAGTTTGTCTGGATCTGAGCGTATGCATTCAGTGCCAACTGCTTTTATGTTGGTAAATTTGACTTTGCCTTTTGGAATTTTGTTTTCATTTTGAAGAATGTTCAATTTTTGAGATATGATATCTTTGTGTCTTTGACATGTTACTCCTAACATGTATTCATCATTTTCTGTACCTACAGAAATGATAAATTCTGGAGGATTTACACAATCTTTTCCTTCTTCTTTAACAGAGCAACGATTTGGTAGCATGCTATCTCTTTGTGGTTAAGACCGTGTAATTTCTACAAAAATATGATCTTTGTTAGTATGTGGTATTACTTTCATTACATTTTGTTCAATTAAATCGGTTACTACTTCAATTTTATCTGTGTCAAGATTATCTATCAGATTCACCTCTATGCCAACTATAACATCTTCTGGACTTAGATGCATTGTTCTCATGGAGACTATTCTGTTTACTTCAGGAATTTCTTTGATCATGTTTACGATTTTTTTGTATTGTCGTCTCGTAATAGATTCACCTATCAACAGTCCTCTATTTTCACGTGCCAAAAAGAATGCAAATGCCATTAAAAGACAGCCAATAAAGATAGAACCTATTGCATCATATACTGTATTTCCAGTAATATCGGTAAGAAAAATGCCAAGAGCTGCAATAGCAATACCTGCTAAAGCCGCTGAATCTTCTACTATTACAGTTAATATTGTAGTATCCTTACTTTCCTTGAATTCGTAAATCAATTTTTTGAAAGTGATTTTTTCTTCACGATTTTCTATCGATTTTTTAAACTGCTTGTATGCTATTCTTAATGCATTTGCTTCAAATATAGCAGCTATAATCAAAACAATATAGTTAAGCATGGGATTTTCAAAATGATGTTCTCTGGTTATTAATGATGAAATGCCTTGTTGTAATGCAAGAACACCAGATATACCAAAGATCATTGTAGCAACAATGAACGACCAGAAAAACTGAGATTTACCATAACCAAATTGATGTAAATGGCTTGCTGGCTTTGTACTAGCTTTTATTCCAATTAATAGTAGAATTTGATTAAAAGTATCTGATGCAGAGTGATAAGTCTCTGCCCACATTGAAACACTTCCTGATATGAGAGCAGCTATAAACTTTGTTATAGCAATGCCAAGGTTGCCAAATAACGCCGCATAAACTGCTTTTTTTGAGCCTGTAGCCAATTTAATTTGTATTGTATTTCTTAATTTTAATCCATATTAATGATGTTGAAAAATTTGTTTAAATAGTAATTGCATCAAAATTCCAAATTGATTTCTTTGGTTTTGGCGTGTAATCTAAAAATCCTCTTTCTTGCAATTTTTTTACAATAATTGCAGAGTAAGCTGGAGCTCCAGTAGCACCAGGTGAGTTATAATTTATTATATGATAGGAGTTTTTGTCTTCTAGCTCCATTACATCTGCCAAAAATTTTCCTTTTGGTGTTATTACTGGAGAACGTATGCCAGCTATGCCACGTCTTGAAAAATGTTCTGGGCGAATTTTTGGAATAAATTTTTGCACGCGCTTAATCATGGCTGTTTTTGAAATTGAGCTTAGCCATTCCTTTGATACTAGAGATAAAAATTCAGGATCTGCCAATAGTTTTAAGGCATTTCCAGTTACTATTTCCTTTAATTTTGATAATGATGTTGTAACATCGCCCAAATATCCTGAATAAGTTTCTGGGCTTGGAACCGGTACTGCGTTAGGACCAATCTCAGATTGGCCATTTGCTTTCTTTATCCAGTGAGGATCAAGAAATGGATATCCCTTAAACTCTGCTACAGTGTAAATCGTTGTTTTAACCAAGTCGCTGTATTTCTCATCAGCAATCCAGTATTCCCCACGAAAATGAAGATCAGAATAGTCTGTTGCCAAGCCACACTTTTGTGCAATATCAAGCGAATTTCCTCCTGCGCAATTAATTAGTAATTTAGAAGAAATTTGAGAATCATCATCAAAATGTATTGTACAGTCGTTGTTTTTTTCAATAGTATTTACATTTTTTCCAAAAAGGAATTTTGTGCCATTTCTTTCAGACTCTATTTTTAATTCTTTTGTAAATGAGCCAAAATCTGTTGATACTTCTCTTTTGCAGTAAATACCAGAATAACATTGTACGTTAGGTTCTTTTTTTGATATATCCTTGCTTTCTAATAGTTCTAGATCTCCGTCTGGAATTCCGTTTCTTTCGCCCCATTTCATATATTCTTCAAGACATTTGTGTTGTTTTTCATCAAAA
>JACOWO010000063.1 GCA_016176745.1 Nitrosopumilales archaeon | reverse complement strand
TACGGGCTGCGCTTTTCTACACTCTTGCAGCTGAATGCAAGACTCGTCAAGGAAAAAATAATCGTGATGAATTCACTGAAGCTGCTAAACAATACTTGAAGATAGCTACTAGTGATAACAGCTATAGAGCAAAAATTGCATATCTTTGTGCTGCAAAATGTTTCCTACGAGTAGGAAAACATGATGATGCAAAAGATGCGTTTAAAAAATTTAAAAGCATAACACCTAAACTTGTTGAAAAGACTCGTCCTGTACTGGTTGTTGAAGACAGTAATGCCATAGTCATGAAGCTTAAAAATTATCTGCAAAAACTAGGTTACAATGATGTACATGCTTGTACTACTGGCAATGAGGCTCTCCAAGTTGGTGGAAAACTGCTCCAAGCTAAACAAAATCCCATTGTTCTTCTTGACATGGGACTTCCAGATATAGATGGAGATGTAGTTGCAAGCAAGTTATTAGAATCAAAACTTGATATACCAATTATTTTGATAACAGCAGATGAAAAGTCTTCTAGGAGAGTTCACAAAACTATAAGTGAAGGTGCGACAGCATTTATTCAAAAGCCATTTATTATTGATGACCTGGAAACAGCCTTGAAAAAGGTAGAAACAGATGAAATTATTTTAAAGAAGCAAAAGTGACATGTTTAATATATTAACATCTTTGATTTGAAAATTGCTTACTCTGTAATCTATAATATGCTCTGAAAATTTTTCGACTAGTCTTGAAGTAGAATTTTTATTTGAATCTTCAACTTTCATTACAATCATCATGTTCCATTCTCCTTCAAGAGTTGCAACGAAAAGATGATTTGGTAATGCAGATACAAACTCCTTGATCAATTCTTGTAAGCTTTCACGTGATCTTGTTACTTTGAGCTTTAAAAAGACGGCTTCAGACTCGACAACCCCTGCGATGTCACTTAGTACTGCCTTGTATCCTTTTATGATTCCACTTTTCTCTAAGCGTTCGATTCTCTTTCTTATTGTTCTGTCGGAAACATCGTGACCTTCCTTTTTTATCTCTGCTGCAATCTCTTTTGAAGGGGTACGAGCGTTCTTGTTTAGAATATCGATGATCTTTTGATCAACTTTGTCAAGGCTAGTCCAGATATCAGTATTCATCAAATATCAAAAGTATCTTCGACTTTTGAACTTTTATTTTGTACTATATCACAAGGCCTTAGCAATCATTTCGTAGTGATGATAATATGATCTCTTGCTAAAAAATTAGCAGTTTGAGTAACGGTTTTACCTTTCTGTTGATTCAGAAAGATGTTTTGAGCTTTCCTTTTGCCAATACTTCTCTTTGACTAAAGAATCTAGTTGGTCAAATGCTTCCATCGAGATTTGTTGTTTTCTTAACATGTCAGATATTAAGAAAAGAAACTTTCGTTGAAATTCAAGATCTTGCTGATGGTATCTTTCTATTTTTTCTATAAGAACATCAATCTTGTCAAGTAATGGCTTGTTTGCTTCTAATATAGCCCATCTAACTTCGGTGGAACTTGCAACTGTGTCTTCATGTGATGTAGGCATAGTCATTGAAGAAACAAAAGCAGCTTTAAAAAGGTAATTGGACTGTCAGGCTGGTGCCAAAGTTCTATTTGGCTATGTACAATATTTCAGTCCACGCTGGAACCCAAAAACTTCAAGCCTTTTCGTAACTCGAAAAAATAAACACTATCTTATCAAAATTTTATCTTACCGTAAACAACTAATCTGTAATCGAACGATTTCCTACACAACTTACTTTGTCGACTAACTCACGCATTACTGACATCCCTATCTAAATTATTATACCAAACAAGCTTTGGATCAGAACTCTCCTGCAGCTGTCTCATGCGTAATTGGACAAATTACAACGAAAGACTGGTCAGAAGAGGCGAGATTCTCATCTCAGACGATTGTTTCAAGAACTGGGATAAAGAACTTGCGGAGATGAACTGTAGAAAACAAGGTAGAAAGTTTCTCTTTCCAGAATCATTTATGAAAATAGTGGGATATGCCAAGGTCTACTTTTGGTTACCCTACCGACAGACAGAAGGGTTGTTACGAACATACAGTGCCGCCATACCAAAGGTGCCAGACTATACTGCAATCTACAAGAGAATCAACAGGCTTGATGTCACCGTAGACACAAAGGTTGGCAACGATATCACCATTGCAATCGATTCAACAGGAATCAAGGTAGCAAACCGTGGTGAGTGGATGCGTGACAAATGGAATCGTAGGAGGGGATTCTTGAAGATACATGTGGGTGTTGATGTTACCTCCAAGAAGATTGTATCGCTCAAGATAACAGACGAGAGATCGCATGACGCACAGCATTTGCCATCACTGGTACAGCAAGCATCGTCCTGCGGTACAATAACAAAGGCACTTGCAGATGCAGCATATGATTCCAAGAACAACTTTTCTTTTCTGTACCACAACGATATTGTACCAGGTATCAAGGTAAGGAAGAACTCGTCTGGCAGATCAGGTGGATGCCATCCAAGGAAGGTATCTGTAATATCGCAGCTTGATAACTTGCAGTACTGGAAGGACAGCGTAAGCTATGGGAAACGTTGGATTGTAGAATCAGTATTTTCTGTGTTCAAGAGAATATTTGGCGAACATGTGATGGCACACAAGCGGCATAATATGGAAAAGGAGCTGGAACTGAAGGCATCGTTGTATAACAGATTCATCAGCATGTAGCAGTAATTGTAACTGGAATAACTGATCTAACCATTAGAGTTAGTCAACAGAGCAACACAACTTGAAAACTGATATCTTGGCTGGCTCTTTTTGAGTTTAATAAACAACTTTCGATGTTAATGGCTTTGACTCGAGAACGACAGACGGTTTGGAATTGTAAAGAAAAATGTTGTTCCTTTTCCAAAAGTACTTTCAAACCAAATTTTTCCTCCATGTAATTCAACAAGTCCTTTGCTTATAGCTAGTCCTAAACCGGATCCTCCTTGTAGGTTTATTCCTGAGCTTAACTGCTCAAATTTATTGAAAATTTTGGGCTGGTCTTTCTTTTTTATTCCTATTCCGGTATCAATTACTTCAAACAACACACTCTTTCCATCAGATTTAGCATTCAATGTGATCACATCATGTGGCTTAGAAAACTTGATAGCATTGTTTAGCAGATTGTCTAAGACTTGAAGGATTCTGTTATAGTCACAGTAAATTGTGACAGAATCAACATGTGCATTTATAGTAATATTTTTTAGATCAATGGTGTCACTCATTGCCAGAGTTGCTTCCTTACAAAGATTTTCTAGCTGATAATGATTCTTTTCAATTCTAACTTGTCCTAATCCAATCTTTTGAAAATCCAATACATCCCTAATCAGATTGTTCAAACGCATAGCGCTATCATGAATATGTAAAAGTCTAGTCTTTTGTGATTCGTTAACCTTACCGGTTCTTTCGTCTAATAGCATGCCAGAAAATGAGGTGATTGTGGATAGAGTGTTTTTCATTTCATGGGCCATCATTGTAATAAATTCATCTTTGAATTTTCGTTCTTCTTCAAGTTCTTTATTGGTAGCTTTCAACATCGCTATTTTCGCTTTTTCAGACGTAACCATGGCAAAACCTCTTGGTACTCAGGAACAATCGCTATGTCATATATTGATTACTCGGTTCGTGCCCTTAATTATAAAGTAGTTTTTTTTGACATTGGCTGTGTACATTAGGCTTTTGGGATAACAAAGGAAAGCGTTGCGCCACCGTCACTGTTATTCTCCGCAAAAACTTTACCACCATGTGCTTCTATAATGCCCTTACATATTGCCAAACCAAGGCCACTACCACCTTTCTCTCTAGTAAGTGAAGAGTCTACCTGGTAAAACTTCCTAAAGATTTTTTTCAAATATTCTTGTGGAATTCCAATCCCATTATCTTTAACAGCTACTCGTACTTCTTGTGGAGAATCATACATAAGTACTTGAATCTTGCCTGTTTTTGGTGACACAGCTTTTAGACTATTTTTTATCAAATTAGTAAGTACTTGTACTATCCGTTCTTGATCATGTAACATAATTACATCTTTAGCGTTATGGGTAAGCTCCACATGATTTTCATTTGCTTCTGGCAACATTACTTCTATGGCTTTTTGTATAGTATAACTTATGCTTGTGTTTTCTTTTTTCATGCGCAACTGACCTAACTCTAGTTTTTGTACATCAAGAAGATCTGTTATTAGCTGCAAGAGTGATCTTGAGGACGATTTTATTACCTCTAATCTTTCTCTTTGTTCTTTTGTGAGCTTTCCTAGGTGACCACTCAACAAAATGTCTGAATACCCTTGTATTGGCACTAGTGGAGTTTTTAGTTCATGTGTGATCATTGCTAGAAATTCGTCCTTTGACTGATCTATTTTTCTTGCTTCTTCTTCCTTCTCGAGTATGGTAGTTGACATTATGTTAAATTTGTCAACAAGATCTCCAATCTCATCTTTAGATTTGAAATTGATCTTCTCCCCATAGATTCCTTCCTTGACTTTTGACAAAGCTTTGCTTATGATACCAAGGGGTGCTAATGAGAGTCTTATCGTATATATGACAAATATGAATACAAATAGATCTAATATTGTCAGGTACAACACAATTTGTCTCTTTTCAGATCTCGTTTCTTGTATGTGTATATTCCATGAATCCAGTAATTTGTCTATTGACGAAAAGAGAGTAAGGCGTTCTTTATTCAAATCATCCATTGCATTTCCGAATTCACTCGAAATCAATAGATTTGTTTCAATCGTTAATAATCTTAGTTGAACAGACTCCCACAGCGGATCAAGTTTCCGTAATGCTTCAGAATTCTCTCTTGGGATTGGCTTGATATTTTCATACTCTATACCCAGTCCTGACAAGTCCAAATCATCAAGCGGAGTCTGCAATAATTTTCTTAGTCCTACCTCAAACCGCAAGCGGTTTTCATGAATGGAATCTCGAACACCATCTTCTTCACCAATTGAGATAAGAAGAGCGTCAGATCCAATGGCTTTGGCAAGTTCACGCAGTTCCGAAGCAATTTCTACGTGTCTTCTATAGTCTCTGCCAAGTGGTTCAAGTTCTTTTACAACACCATCTGTCATAAGCAATAGATCCCCATCTTTTTCTAAAACATAGGAAAGTGAGTCTCTTACTTGAGGATCAAAAAATGATTCTACTTGAATTGTTTGAGCAGTTTGTTTATATCTTAACCATCCAGCATAAGTATCATCAAAATCAGTTTTAAGCTCAGTTGGTACTGGCAGTACCTCCTGACCTCTGATTGAACCACCATTTTTTAGCACATCAAAAACAGCATCAATTTCATTAGATTCTTGTTGGAGTTTATATCTAGCCTCTTCATTTCCACTTGCAATCGAGCTTGCAAAAGTTGCGACAGTTTCAACTTTAACTTTAAGATCGTTAGCACGAATAATTGTATTTGATTCAATGATTCGTTCTTGCTCTAAAGAGTAAAGAAGTCCCAGATTAATTAGAGCAGCTCCAATTACGATTGCTAACAAGAAATAAGTTTTATTCAGAATTTTCATTACAGCTTATTGCTTAGAGAGAGTATAAAAATAAGGTATAAAATATTTATAGCGGTAACATAATTGTCAGATAATTTCCTCAGAGTAGCACAAAAAGAAGTAAAAGAAGACATAGATGATATTGAAGCAATAATTAACTCATGCAAAAACGATTCCGATATTTCTGCAAGTGCAATTCGCATCGAAAAACATTTGCACAAAATTAAAGGTCTGTCGCCAATGATGGGACAAAATGACCTTGGCGAAATTTCTCAGCTTGCTGACAAGTTGATTAAGCACATTATGGCAAAAGGACCGGTAAGAGACAGTTATCAGATTTTATTAGAGTCAGTCAAAACCATGAAACAGCTCTTAAACGGAGATGCACAAAATACGGAGACATTGAAAGAAAAGATAAAGCAGGCCTTCTAGCGGTTACTCGTAACTACTTAAATAGAATTTATTGTATTATTTTTCAAAAAGATGGCTCGCATAATGATTGCCGATGACTCGGATTCGATTCGACTAGTGTTGCAAGATATTATTTCTATTGGAAAGTTTGAGTTGGCTGGTGAAGCGAGAGATGGTAAAGAGGCAGTTGAAAAATTTAGTGCAATAAAGCCAGATCTCCTACTGCTTGATTTGGCAATGCCCAAAAAAGATGGTTTAACAGTGATTAAAGAGATAAAGGCATCACATCCAGACGCCAAGATAATTGTCATCACTGCAACAGACGATCAGAAACTAATCAATAAATGTCTGGAAGAAGGAGCTGCGAGTTGTATATCAAAACCATTTGATTTTGACAAAGTTCTAGCAACCATTAAAACAGTTTTAAAAGATTGAAACTAGCTTAATTTGAAACCTTGGCTTGTTTGCCACATTGCATTTTTAGCTTAATTTATTGTTACATTTTAAACAAATTAGTTCAGAGGAAGGTTCTGAAAATTTTTCGTTACAATCATTACAGATGTAAGAGCTTTCGTCTTGTTTGAAATTTGATCTATTGCAAGAAGGACAATGAAATATCTGTGCTATTGTTACAGAACCACAACTATTGCATGAAATTTCTTTTATTTCTTCTATACGTGATACTTTTCCAACTGACTCCAACTCTTCTAAATAAGCTAACACTTCTTGAGAATCAGCCTTTGTAGACTGATAATCTAAATAGACTAATTTTAGAATTTGATTTTAACAGTTCATCTAATCGGTCGTGTAATTTTTTAGTTTTAATTTCTTGTTCTTCGGCTTCAAGAATATTCATTATTTCTTCTAGTTTTTCAAATCTGATTGGCTTTGGCAGGTAATGATGTGCGCCATATGCAATCATCTTCCTTATACCCTCTTCAGATTTTTCACTTGCAGTTTCTATTACCACCTTTGTTTCAGGATGTATGGTAAGCAGTTGCGTAATTACCGAAAACGCATTCATGTCTGAAGATTGTAATCTAAAAGTACAATTGGAATATTGTTTGTCTTTACAAGTTCTTTGAATTTTATTATGCCAGATCCACCATCTTCGCAAGTGTAAATTTTTTGATAACCCAGTTGTTCTAGAAACTGTCTTAAAAGTATTGTAACTACATTACTGTCCTCAATTATTAGAATGTCCTTTTTTTGTACGGCCAGTCAACACCATTTTTCAGAGAGATAATATATGAAAAGTTTTACTTTTTCTCAAACTCAGAAAAAGAAAAAAGGTTTTGCTAGCTTGTCTATTTAATCAGATAAGCTAGCTTAGTGATATACGCCAAGTTACAGTCAGCGAATCGCTTGCGGTCAAAACGATAGAGGTGAATGTCTTTCTTGCAAACATGTGGCCTCCTGATGTACCTCCAGCGTCAAAGAGACCTGCTTCTTGAATGGTTGCAGCGATACCGGTAAAAGCTGCTGGTTGAATTATTGCATATGTACCACTTGAATTGACTAGACCTACTCCTGTGTCTTGTGCTCTAGTAAGTCCTCCTGTTATACTAGTGTCACCTGCACCTTCAGCAGTACCTGATGTGCCAATCCCCACATAATTGAATAGTCCAGAATTTGCGCCTCCACCACCACACATTGTTTGCTGACTTCCTGTGGTGTTGGTTGTTGTTTGACCAAATAACTCCATTGCCGCACATGATTTTCCAACGTTGGTTATGATGTTGTCTGTCTGCCTATATGCCTTGATGTTGCCATCTGCGTCTTTTTGTACTAAAACAACATTTCCAACAAAGCCTGTTTGTTCATATGTTGTTGGCTCTGTATTCTGTGTTGCAAAGCTTAGTGCGCCTGTAGCTAATAGGACACTTACCACTGCTGATAAGCTTACGCCCATTATGCCCAAGTCGCTTAATTTTTTCATTAATCCTAATATCTATAGAAATTATTTAGGCAGGGTGGAGAAATAACTCAAATATAAGGGCCAATCTGGCATTTATCGGATTCATCATGGTTCTGTTAGAGAAAGTCCCTCGTTTACATCAACCGTGTAATCATTGCCTTTTTCTTCTGGGATGGACTCTATCTCCTCTGCTGGTGCAAGGTCTTTTTCGAAAGTGGTTGCGTAATAAATCCCAGCAACAATAGCTACAATAGCTATGCCAATCGCTATTGGTATTACCTTGTTCACAGTTTAGTTTCCTGTGGAAAAGTTATAAACATTATCAAGACGTTATCGTTATTTATTGTGAATTAAGGTATGAAGAAACTATCCAAATTTGATAGGGTCCTGCTGGTTTTCGTATCTGTGCTCATTTTACAAAATATTATGGTATCATCTTACGGAGATGTGATTGTCACGCTCAGCTCCAGCATGGAAGATATCATATTTGATGGCAAGTGGACCTTTGAGCGCGAATGGAAAGAGTCTGGCTTGACTGAAATACCAACAGAGCATGGAATGATTATACTTCGAACCTCACATTGGCAAAATTATGTCTACATTCTACTGGATGTGGTTTTTGATAAAACAATAGACAAAGGTGCCGATAGAGCTACTGTCTGCTTTGATAGCAATAATGATAAAACCAAATTACCTCAAGTGGATGATTACTGTTTTGAGGCGGTTCTAGGTGGGAAAAGATCGTTTGTTTATCAGGGAGGATCTCCTCTTGCCTTAAATGGCAACTTTGAAAGGATTCCAAATACAGAAGGATTTATTGGTATAGGTGGTGTTTCTGATGAAAATGATCGATACAGCAAGATTCCACATGCAAGTTACGAATTTAGAATTCCAATAGACCTAATAGACCGAAAAGACATCTACGGTTTTTATGCTTCAGTGTATGATGCTCACTTTAATGAAATCCACCACCTATCTTCAGACCAAACAAAAAGTCCATTAAAAATACCTAATCCCAGCACATGGACTAGTATTTATTCCCCAGACAAATCACTTCCCGAATTTGAATGGCCTCTTTTGACGCTTGCTTTCTCATCTTTATTGTTAATATACCTCACACGACGTTACAAGTCAGCACAAAATTCCATTTCCTTACAGTAACATGGCTAATAACACTGGGTTAGAAAAGCTACAAAATATGAAAACATATAACAAAATTTTTGCTTTTCCAAAATAGTTGAATTAAAAACCACGATGCTTTCTTGCAAAACCAACACTAAATCCTATAATTACCACGCCAGTAGTAATAACCAAACCGTGAAAAGTCAATAGCAGAGGATCATTAAAACCTTCAAAGGTACCTTCTATGTATATTTCTGAGTTGCCAATATTCTGGATTTCAATTCTATTTTGTCCATCTTCAAGAACGAACCATTCAAAGCTCACTTCCTTTTTGAAATCATCATCTACTTGTAAGCCCATGCCTGGAGTTTGCACTTTAACATGAAAAGCATCACCTGTCATACTCAGAATTTCACGAGAATGTTTTGGGGCGTTAAATTGGTAGGAGGTGAATTCTCCTACTTCAAGTTTCTCATCTACAAGTATATTTTGAATTCCTAATGATGTGATTAGTGCAAAAATGCCTATTGCGGAAATAACTATACCGGCGCTTATTCCAACGCCGGTTTTCTTGCTTATCATAAGAGAAAGGTTTTGTAGTTTAGCATAAAAATTAGCTTATTCCTTCGTAAAATTATGCTATTGGTTATCCCATGATACCATTAATCCATACGGTGTGTACTTTCCTATATTTTGATTATTCCTTGTTGAATCAAAACCTTGATTACATTTAGGAGCTCGCTTTCTGAAATATTGCCCTCTGCATACCAAATGAAAATATTTCTAACCCACTCAGGAATTTTTAATTGGCCATCTGTTGTAAAAACTGATTCCGATTCCTGGCTTGTTTCCACTCCTTTTTCTGATTCTGTCTCCAATGTGGGCAAAACACTTTGTTCTTCATTTTCATACGATGAAGATTCACTTGATTTTATTACAACAAAGTTTGTTTTTCCAACTGCTGTTCCAAATTCTGTTTTTATTTGAATTTCGTATTCGCCTATTATTTCTTCACCGTCTTTACCAAGTTGATGTTCATCTAGAAGGTATGCCACTTTGGTTCCCCACTCTCCATTTGAAAAGTTTGTAACAAAAATATCCTGATATGATACGATTTTTTGTGTAGATAATTGAGTTACTCCCATGGTGTATAATCCATCTTGTGGATTATAATTCATAACTTCTACATTCGCACGAATCATTCTGTTTGATGAGCTTAGATCAATTACTGGTTCTCCACTAATTGTTATCTTGATCTCAGTTTCTTCGTTAGCATAAGCCCAAGTCAATGGCATAATGGCTGAAACTATCAGTAAAGGTATCCAATAGATGAGTTTCATACCTGATATTCTTTAATTTAATGAGATAAGGACGTTGGAAGCCCACGCTTGAAGTCAGGTACCAACTTGGCTATTCTTGGGATTAGTTTGTTCCTTGCTGGAATCTAAAATCTACTTTTACAAATCAAAAACTTAATCTAGTCTTTGACAAAAACAAGCTGTGTTTTAATAAAATTAGGAATATCTTATGACAAGTTCTTTTAAAAATTCAGGTGAGTAAGGCTTTTGTACGACAAGTATCAGAGTAATTGCTTTTGCTTTCTTGAGTTTTTCTTCATCAACTAACTTTCCTGTGATTAAAATTATCTTTGCATTAGGATTTAGTTCCTTGATTTTAAAAAACGCATCAAAACCATCTTTTTTGGGCATCTTGATGTCCATCAGCACAAGATCTGGCATTTTTTCTCTGAACTTGGTAATGGCTTCCTCACCGTTTGTTGCTGTGATGACATCAAAGTCGATGCTCTTTATGATATCCACTGTGCTTTCAAGAAGATCGGTTTCGTCATCTACTACAAGAATGGTTTTCATCTGGAATTTTTTGGAATTCTAACTATAAATGTTGTAGGTTTTTGTACAACATCTATCGATCCCCCGTGCTGTTCGATTATTGTTTTGCATGTGACCAATCCCAGTCCAGTACCAACCTGTTTTGTTGTAAATAGCGGATCAAATATCTTTGGCAGGAACTCGTCTGGTATTCCAGGACCTGTATCTTCTACCTCAATTATTACATTCTCAGGCTCCTCTTTGATTCTAAGATAAATCTGGCCTACGTTGTTCATTGCTTGGATTGCATTTGTAATTAGATTTGTAAAGACTGCCTCAAGCTTTTCAGGATCGCACTTTAGTTGGGCGTCTTTTATTGGAAAATCAAAATTAATCTTTACTGTAGATGGGATCACCATGAGTGCAATGGAGGTTTCAACAATTGTACGAATGCTAGAAGACTTTAGGTTAAGGCTTTTTGGTTTGACAAAATCTAAGACATCATCTATAAGCAAGGCCATGCGCCAGATTGCTCTATCTATTACTTCAAACCGTTTTATGTTTTCAGCGTCGTTTCCTATCTTAGTTTTTAACATAAATACAGTGTTTTTTATTGTAGTTAGTGGATTTCTCAGATCATGTGATAACCTAGCTGATAATATTCCAATAGCAGACAGTTTTTCAGCCTTGAGCAATTGTGTTTGTAATTCTTTCTGTTCTGTGATATC
>JACOWO010000008.1 GCA_016176745.1 Nitrosopumilales archaeon | reverse complement strand
AATTCATTTTTAAAACTTTCTTTTTTTAAACCCTATCTGCCCACAAAAACACTTTATCTCCTTCCCTTACTTTGTTATTTACCTCTAAACCAACCAATTGACCACCTTTAACAATATTCACCTTTTTACCATTTATTTCCATTTTAACTTATAAAGAAAAGCGATGAAATCAAAATTCCACTAAAAATACACAAAAAACATCTTTTACATATTAGGAGACCTATGCAAAATTATCTGCTCCTTTGTAGGCTGATGCTTTCCTGTGACAATATAGCTTAATAGCTGACCGTAACCACTTTGTATCCCAATATTGCAACTTTTGATATGAAAATCCTCACGACTGAATTATTAACAGAGATGCAAAAGGCGGTAAAAAATACCATTCTTACAAAAAAGTTTGGAATTGCATTTTCAGGAGGCGTTGACAGCTCGCTTTTAGCAAAAATCTGCTCAGATCTAGGATATGATATTACATTGCTTACTGTAGGCTTTAGCGATTCTCACGATATCTTGTTTTCAAAAAAGATTTCCAAATTGCTTGACCTACCTCATAAAACCCTTGAAATTACTTTTGATACCTTTGATGATATCTCAAATAAAATAAGACAGAAAATTAACACTGACAATTTATCATGGAATGAAAACTGTATTGCCTTTTACTATATCTCAAAGCTAGCAAAAAGCCTAGATCTCGATACAGTAGTAACTGCAAATGGAATCGATGAATTGTTCTGTGGCTATAATGGATATAGAGACGCAATCAAGGAAGGAGACAAAGCAGTCATTGAATTAATGAATAAAAAAATTGAAAATGAATTAAAAATGATGAAGGCAGTAAATACATTATCATCTGAATTTAACATAAAAATAATCCAGCCGTTTCTAAATCAAGACTTCATAAACTATGCAAAGAAAATTCCAGTTTCTGAAAAAATTACAGGTCAAGATGATCTGATAAGAAAACATATCATCAGAAAACTTGCACTAGAAATAGGTGTGCCAGAAGAGTCTGCAAACAAGAGAAAAAAAGCACTACAGTACGGCTCACAAATCCACAAAGCGTTAACCAAAAGATACAGTCACACACAAAACATACTTTAATTATAATAAAATATCACAATATGACATGGAGATATCCCAGAAATCAAGAAAGTTTACAGTTATAGTAAACAAGGAAAAAGAGGGAGGATATAGCTGTCAGTGCTTAGAACTTCCAGGCGCAATTAGCGAAGGAGAAACTCTGGAAGATCTAAAAGCAAACATGACTGATGCCATAAACCTTGTTTTACAATATATCGGGTCGCGTGCAAAGAAGGATAAAATCTAGATAAGCCCTTCAGCTGTTCTTTATTTCAAAATATTTTTTCTGCGCTGTTTTAATACCACGTTCTTTACCTTAAGATTTTCCTGTCTTGATATCTCTTCCTTAATTCGTCTTGAAGCAATCTCAAAGATCAGCTTGTCTATGTGGTAACCTTGTCTTGACTTTAGATTCAACTTGTACATTGTCGCCTTTCCTACTATTCTTGTCTGAACTACAACCCCTTGCTTTCCCAGCTTCTTGATCTCGACTAGCGCAGTCTTGAAAGATATTCCAGAATACTTTGCTATGTCTGATACAGAATAATCCCACTCCTTGAATGTAGACAGAAAATCAAGAATTTTTGAGCTAGCAACTGGAAACATGCTTTCGAGAGGCCCCATTTCAAGTGCTTTTTCTTTTANNTATGATATCATATTATTATATTTAGAATTTCTTATTATTATGTAATTTATTACATAGTAAATAAATACGATTTGTACTCATGTAATCTGTGAGTCACTATGATAGCATAAGTAAAGCAATCCTTCTAAAGTTATTTCAGGACAAGCGTATTGGTGCACGACACATATCATTACAAAACATAAAGACTGGTTTTCCATCTCATGTGAAAGGCGATATTGATAAAAAACTAAAGATTCTTGTAAAAGCAAATCTTGTACTAGTGCACCCAACTTCTTATGGTCCACAATATGCACTTAATCCACAAAGAATTTCAGAAATAATCAAAATACTGGAATAAGTCTAGATGAATTTTTTGATAGTCTTTAGAACCATATTATTTACATTATTAATTATTGCAAAAGATGCACCAAGATGATTCTCTGGAACAAAGATTGATTCTATCTCTTTTTTACTCAAAGAAGCTGAGATGAACTTGTCATTTTTTACAGCATCAATAAATTCAATTTCCTTATCATGAGCCAAAAACGCTACCTTTTGAACTGCACGATATGCCTTGAATCTTGGAATGCCTTTACCAAGCAGTGCTTTAAGCAAAAACTCTGAAAATATCTGCCCCTTTGTAAAGTAGAGATTTTTTGTTATTTTTTTTGCATCCACGTGTAGAGTCTGGATAATTTTGATCATTGCTTCAAGTTTGCATCCACGTGTAGAGTCTGGATAATTTTGATCATCGCTTCAAGCATCTCATCTAACAGAATTGAGCACATTGGTATGGTAAAGCGCTCATTTGCAGAGTTTGACAAGTCTCGCTCATGCCAGTGTGGAATGTTCTCAAATGATGTGTGTATCTGGCTGCGTAACAGCTTTGATAGCGAAGAAATTCGCTCGCTTTTTGTAGGATTTCTTTTTACTGGAACAGCGCTGCTTCCCATCTGTCCTTCCTTGAAATATTCAGCTACCTCGCCAATTTCTGTTCGCTGCAAGTTGCGTATCTCTACTGCAATTTTTTCAAGTGTAGAGCCCAAAAGTGCAAGCTGAAACACATATTCTGCATATCGCTCTCTTGGGATTATCTGAGTTGTTACCTCTACAGGATACAAAGATAGTTTCTTTGCAACTCTTTTTTGGATTTCTAGTGCCTTTGCACCCATAAGTGAACCAGTACCAACAACTCCAAGTGTCTTGCAAAGCAGGACTCGTTTCTTAATTTCCTCACTTCTTTCAATGTGCTTTGCCATCTCTGCAGCCCAGTTTGCAAATTTTAAACCAAATGAAATAATGCTTGCGTGCTGACCATGTGTCCTGCCAACTGCTGGAACATTTTTGTATTTTATTGCCATCTTTGATAAAAGCAAAGCCAGCTTTGCAACCTTTGGCTGGATTATAGCTAGTGCATCACGCATCTGCATCGAGGTGCTTGTATCAACTAGATCATTACTAGTAAGGCCATAGTGGACCCAAGGTTTTGCCTCGGGTTTGCATTTTTCACTTAGTGCTTCAACTAGTGCTGCTGTATCGTGGTCACTTTTTGCCTCTAGCTGCTTGATTCTTTTTACAGTTATCTTGCCAGATTTAGCAGCCATTAGGATGATTTTTCCCACATTCTTTGGAATCAATCCTATCTCGCTTTGGGCTACAGCAGTTGCCCCTTCGATTTCTAGCTGATAATTAATTTTATTTTGCTCTCTGAAAATTTCTAGCATCTCTTTTGTGCCATAGCGGCCACTGTCTATAGGTAGAATCGACAATGATGATTCTTTTTTTATATCGAAAATAAATCTATGTTTTATAGTGTATAGTTTGAGGATGCACCATCAAAATTAATCACAACACCAGATAGATACTTGATGTTATTTTCAATGATTGCTTTTACAAAATCCCCTATCTCTTCTGGCTTGCCAAACCTTTTCATTGGAATGGTTTTTTTCATATCTTCTGCGTTTGCAATTACCTCGCGCATTCTATCAGTGTCTATGAGTCCAGGTGCGATATTGATGCAGCTAATCTCTCTTGCGCCAAAATCCTTGCTTAGCAACTTGAAAACGCTAGTAAATGCCAGCCTATATGCACTTGAGATAACCAGTCTTGGATTTGGCTCCTTGATTACACTTGAGCTTATCAAAAAAATGTAACCGCCATTTCGCACTGTGATATTTTGCAAAAGCACACAAAATCCCAAAAACAGCTGGTTGTGGTATTTCTGCCACTCTTCTACTGTAACAGATGAAAACTCTTTTGCTGGAGGCCCACCAGTATTCAACACTAGAATGTCTGTTTCCTTGTCTTGAGCAAATTTTTTCACGCTATCTAGATTTGATGTATCTAATTCCTTTCTTGATGTAGCAATTACATCACAATCAATTGTCTTGAGTGAGTCTGCTATGGCTTTGCCAATTCCTCTAGAACCGCCTAAAACAATTGCTTTTTTCATTTTATAACAAAATAAGAAAATTACATTCATTTTAAACTAATTGTTTAGTTTCAGAAAAGACTGGACTGGTAAACAAAATTATGATTTAAATTGTGTACGGTTTCCTTCTATTCGATCTTGTCCCAATTATCTCCAAAAAAAGTAAGCAATATGGTGTACAGAATAGAGCCAGACAAAAGTCGTGGCATGAGGGTGCCTGTCACAATTTACGCAGATGAAAAACTTCTTGCAAAAATGATGACAGATAGAACGATATCTCAAGCAATCAATGTTTCAACTTTGCCAGGAATTCAAAGTCATGTAATAGTATTGCCTGACGGTCATGAGGGCTATGGATTTCCTGTTGGAGGAGTTGCAGCAATGGATGCAGAAGAAGGAATGATCTCACCTGGTGGGGTTGGCTATGATATTAACTGTGGAGTAAGATTGTTACGCACTAATCTGACAGAACAAGATGTAAGACCAAGACTAAAAGATCTTGTAACAGATCTTTTCAACTCGATACCATCTGGTGTTGGCTCTAAAGGCGCAATTAGGCTAAACAATTCCCAGCTTGATGAGGTTCTAGTCAGGGGTGTCAACTGGGCAATTGATAATGGATACGGCTCTGAACATGATGCAGAAGTATGTGAAGAAAATGGACAGATAAAAAACGCAAACCCAAACAAAGTTTCAGACAGAGCACGCAAACGTGGCATGCCACAGCTTGGCAGTCTAGGTTCAGGAAACCATTTTCTTGAAGTGCAAAAGGTGGCAGAAATTCATGATGAAGTAGCAGCTAAAAAAATGGGAATAAAAAAAGATTCTGTAACAATTTTAATTCATTGCGGCTCGCGAGGATTTGGCCATCAGGTTTGTAGCGACTATCTGAGAATATCAGAGATGGCACAAAAAAAATACAACATAACCTTGGCAGACAGGGAACTTGCATGTGTACCAAATACATCAGAAGAGGGCGAGTCTTATCGAACTGCAATGTTTGCAGCACTTAATTTTGCGTGGAGCAACAGGCAGATGATTACCCACTGGACACGAAAATCATTTGAACGTGTCTTTAAAAAATCAGAATCGGATCTTGATATGAAACTAGTCTATGATGTGGCGCATAATATAGCCAAAGTTGAAAAACACAAAATTGATGGCCAGCTAAAG
>JACOWO010000085.1 GCA_016176745.1 Nitrosopumilales archaeon | reverse complement strand
GGCAGACAAGATGGAAGATGATACAATGATGGATACTGAATCAAGAGTAGCTGTTTCACTATCTGGCTCTTTTGTGGGAGTAGGAGATGGAATCCACGACGCTAAAGGAAACGTACTTGTTGTTCCACTAGAAAATAGCCAACAGATTCTAAGGCTTGAGGATTTTAGCTCAACTAACGGACCAGATCTTTACGTCTATCTTGCATCTGATGCTAGCGCATCAGACTATGTGAGTTTAGGACAACTCAAAGCAAACAATGGAAACCAAAATTATGACATTCCAGAAGGGACTGATTTAGCAAAATACGATACGGTTCTTATCTGGTGCAAGCAGTTCTCTGTCCTGTTTGGCAGTGCAGAGCTAGCATAATTTTTTATTTTTTATACTCAAACTGATTTTAGATGTTTTTCAAAAAATGCAAGTGTCTTTTCCCATGCATCTTGTGCATCTTCTGGAGAATAACGATCACCTGACGGATTTGCAAAGGCATGGTTTGCATTTTCATAAATGTAAATCTCATTTGTAATTCCAAGCTCATTTAATGCAGACTCAAATTGTCTTACAGAATCAACTGTAATTCCTTGATCAAGACCTCCAAAAATTCCAAGAACAGGCCAAGAAATTGATGAAAGCCTTGCAGTGTCAGACGTGAGTCTTCCGTAATAAATCACTGTTGCATCCATCATGTCGTTGTTTAGGGCAAGGTTTAACGACTCTCCTCCACCAAAACACCACCCGATAGAACCAATTGATAAAGCATGTTGGTTTTCCACAAGATAATTTACAGCTCCATTCATGTTTTCAATTCCTTTCTCTGGTTGATATGCAGACATTAGCTGCCTTCCTTCGTCTATTGTTGTTGCGGCTGGGACACCATACAGATTCACTGCAAGTACGATGTATCCATGTGAAGCCAATTTTTCTGCCATCTGCTTGATATTATCATTAATGCCCCACACTTCATGCATCATAACAATTCCTGGATAGTCACCATCTGTCTCAGGTCGTGCAAGATAGCCTTCGTAATTTTCAAAATAAACTACATTTTCTGTCCTAACAGGAATATCGCCAACTGCAAAGTGCTCAGAGTTATTAGCATCACTCTTTTCATAATCAGGCAAAACATGGATTCCCCACCCTCGTTCGATTAGAATTGAAATTGAGCTAGGCTTTACACATGCAGGCATGCCATTTGATTTTTTCATGATTAGCTCCAGTCCTTCTGCACAATTGATTGACTGTACTGAATTGTTGTTTAGAAATTGGGCTCTTGGAGAGTTATCTGTGGCAATAAAATGAATGTGGGGTTCTATGTCATTGATTGATTCTGTTTTAACTGCACTCGTATAACTAAAAGGAATTATCAAAAATGCTGCAATTACTAAATTGATAGCAAGAAACTGATTTCTTTTCAATTTGATCTATAGGTTTTTAATTTAATTAAATATATTGCAGTCTTGACTCATGAAGAAAAAAATCATCCAATTCTTTCTTTGAGAATCACTTTTTCTGAAGTGCCTGATGGTGTAGACGTGTCAATGTATCGTATCTCATACAAGTCTCCAATGTGAATTGTTTTTCCATCAATGCTTCTTGGTATCTCAATTTTTACCTCAAATGTTCCAGAGTTGGGACCTGTTTCTAGTAGATAAGATGGTCTTGCATTAAACACAGGGTTTGCTAGGGTGGTTCTGATTCCACCACTTCTAAACTCAAATGAGCCAAGGGAAATCTTGTCTTCATTTTTTGAATCCAAGTTTGCATCAGGCTCGTAAATTCTTAGAGTAAACTCATGTCCAATTCTTTTTCCTACATCAGCTAACTCTAGGCTTGCAAATGCCTTTGATAGGGCAAATGATGATGAAACAACTCTTGTATCGCCAGCAGCATCTGACTGATCATTATACTTGACTACAACAATGTCATCTTGGTCTAGTTCCTCTCCATTTACTGTATCAGGAAGAGCTATTCTGAGATAGAACTTGCCAGAACTTGGTGAGGTTTCAACCATCTTTGATGGAACCTCGATTTGTACTCCATTAATTGTAGCCTCAATTAATCCACTAGTTGAAATTATATCAATACCATTTGGGCTTGTGTTAAGATCATCATCGTATACATAAAAGTTCAAGGCAGTTCCAGAAGCTGCAGGAATTACCTCAAACATATTAGATGATGGCAAGCTGGTTTTTGGTTTCTCAATTATCTGTTGACTGATAGTTATAGCCCAACCTCGCTCAACTAGTCTTTTTGCTGTTTCAGGTTTTACACAAAATGGCATGTTATTGCTTGTCTTAAAAATAAGATCAAACCCGCTTTTACAACTCACATCAGAAGGCAAGACTCCCTGTAAAACCTGCATTCTTGGCGACATATAGCCATCAGTAGACTCACTTGAATCTTGAAAACTGGAAAAAAGAAACACTGCTATTGTAGCCAAAAAAAACCAGTAATACATGATCTTAATTTGTTTTTATAAAATAAAAATGGTTCTTCTTATTGGTCGTAAATCATCAGTTTTTTCTCTTCTAGAAGAGAATGCAAGTTATGAACTGACCTGTATACTTCGGCCTCTTTTTTTGCACCAGTACATACCAATTTTCCTGATGCAAAAAGCAAGATCACAGTCTTTGGGTCAAGCATTCTATGGATTAGTCCTGGGAAGTGTTCTGGCTCGTACATGCTGCGAGGCAATACCCGAGCTGCATTTTCAAGATGTATCTTTCCACCAAGATTAATTGCTGCAACTATGTTTTGAACGGTAATCACTGCATCTTTTTTTATCTTGATGCCACCTTTTCGCAGCTTTTGAACTACAGTTCTAACTGCTTGTATTGCCATCTCTTCTGATTTTGCACCTGTACATACCATTTTGCCTGTTCTAAAAATCAGCGTTGCAGTTCGTGGAGTTTTTAGTCTAAA
>JACOWO010000062.1 GCA_016176745.1 Nitrosopumilales archaeon | reverse complement strand
TTTAGCGTAAAAAAGCCAAGAGGGTTTTAGCCTAGCTCTGCGCTAGGATAGGATCCTAAAATTTTTAGAAATAAAGTTTCTTTTCGTATTTTCTTTAGTACTTCTAAAATTTTGGGATTTTTTTCATGGCCCTCAAAGTCAACATAAAAGTTGTACTCCCATGGAGTATCTTTTGTAGGCCTTGATTCTATTTTTGTCAAGTTTATTTTATGGTCATGGAACTTTTCAATAACACGAAACAGTGCGCCAGCTTCATGTTTTACCGAAAATATTATTGATGTCTTGTCTTTTCCAGTTTCTTTTGTTTTTTCCTTTGACAAAATCAAGAACCTTGTATAGTTGTTTGAATTATCCTCGATTCCATCCTTTACTACTGGAACTCCATAAATTTCAGACGCTGTCTTACTTGCTATGCATGCAATATTTTTCTTGTTGAGTCCCTTGATTATCTGAACGCTTCCCGCAGTATCATATGCGGGAATTGTTTTCATGTGATGTTTTTGTATAAACTTTCTACACTGACCAAGTGCTTGGGGATGAGAGTATACAGTATCTATTTTATCAAGTGGGCCAAGACCAATCAAGCAGTGTCGTATTCTAAAATATGTCTCCCTACAAGCATAAAGCTTTGTAGAGTACAGAAGATCATGACTTTCACCGACACTTCCCTCAAGTGAATTTTCAACAGGTAATATGGTATAGTCAGTTTTTCCATTTTCAGTATGTTCTATGATATCAGTAAATGTGGGAAGAGGGACAGTCTTGATTTTTTTGCCAAAAAAGGAAAGTGCAGCTGCCTCACTGTATGCTCCTCGTTCTCCTTGGAACGAAACACGTAACATCTCTTACGCTCTCAGCTTGATAAAGTCGTAATTTCCAAAATCTGCTGATAGTTTTCTTTCATCTATCCATGCGCACTCGACACATTTTATGGCATCGTGCATTGGTATAACGCCTCCACCACATTTTTTACATTTTGTAAACAATACCCCAAGATCAGGTTCACTTATTGTTGCATGTATAGCTCCATTTAGATGACCAATTATCTTTAGCTTTACAATGTCATTAACAAGTGCCACAGATTTTTTTCTGATATTTCTTGTATTACAAATGCACTCTACATGAGACTTGACTGATTTTCCATTAACATATAGTATCATAACTGCAATCATTGATGACATGACAGCAGCAACTGTTCCTATTACGGTGTCATTTACCTGTGGGATAGACAGTTGTTTGAAATTTTGAACTTGTGCTGTACGTTCTTTTTTGTTAAGGTCAGGAGTGCCAACTACAGCTGATCTTACCATATGACCATCATCAAAAGTATTCTTTCCAGATTCATATTCTTCTATAATAGCTATTTTTTCACCTGGAAAAGTAATATCGGTCATGATTAGTTTTTTTGTTTGATAATTATAATCGTTTATAGCCAATGTGGTATCTGAAGATAGCCTTCGATACTTTCATTTCGTAATAGTTTTAGAAGTGCATTTGCCTGCGGTGTTGACAAAACTGGTTTGTCAAACTGATTATCGGTTGAAATTCTAGGACATGCAACTTGGATGAACGCATCGATTCCCTTGAGGTTTTTGAGTCTTTCATTAGTTATGTCAGTTAGCGCAAAGAGCTGAACCATTTTTCCTTCCTTTTCAAGTTCTCGCTTGAACTTTAATGCAGTAGTTTTCGATAACTGGCCTTCCTTTAGTCCAACAATTATTCCAAAGGTCTGAGCATCTGCTGCTTTGTAAATTGCAAGCGTAGCTTTTTTCTGTAGTTTCTGTGCAAAGTCTGTTACCTCACGTACCTCATTAAAATATGGATCAAGAACATAGGTGGGTTTGTTTGTAGCCAGCGCAATGCCTGCTGCGTGAAAGTTACTTTGTCCTAAAAAAATATTGGCATCAGCCTTTTCCATCGCCCCCATTGCAGGATAAAACTCACAACCAAAAACCTGTCCATCATTTAGCTGACCCTTGCCATTTCCAATTTTTACTATTATCCCGCCATCTTCTAGAATTCTTTTTACAGGTTCTATCTGATGTAGGTGCTGACTGTCAGTTAGCAAACAGATCGTCTTTCCTTTCAAAATATCAACACACTTTGGTGCTACACTATCAAATAAAATATCATCAAATGCATCAATCATAACCACATTATCACCCATTGTCTGCATGCTTATTGTATGACCAATATTGAACAAAACCTCTGCACCAAGAACCTTTGCGCCATTTGAGTTTAGATCACAAGAGCCCCACGTAGTATCTGCCAACACATAGGCAGGAATTCCAAATCTTTTCATGATGTTTGATGCGATTTGCTGAATTTTTGGCAGAATGCCATCAGGACCATTTAATGCCACTGAAACAGGTCTTCTTTTCTTTATCTCATCAAAAATCTTTTCTTCGTCTATTACTATCATTTGTAATTTCTTTACTCATTTGGTTTTAATTTAAACTATTATTAAATAACAATTCAAACTATCGACATAAGACATGAGCCAACAAACTGTACTACACATCGGATTTGACGATACAGACTCGCCAAAGGGAATGTGCACCACATATCTTGCGTACAAAATTGTAGACACATTACGAAAAGAAAACGTCGAATTTCTTGACTATCCACGATTGATCAGATTTAATCCAAACATTCCATGGAAAACAAGGGGAAACGGCGCAGTAGGACTAACCATCAAAACAAACGAGCCTGACAAAATAAAACAAAAAGTAAAACACATGGTAAAATCTTATTCTGATACAAAAAATGGTGCAAATCCCGGACTCGTATTTTATCAAAATAACACAATCTCACAAGACTTTGCAAGTTTTAGTGAGCTTGCACTGTGGAAGCTAATTAGCAGAAGTTTTGCAAAACAGTTTGTCTCAAAAAACAATCTGGAGTCATTTTATCTTGGTAATGGCCAGGGATTAGTTGGTGCAGTTGGTGCCATTGGATATGCATTTTCTGATCGAACATTTGAGCTATTAATCTATAGAAAGAAAAAACAGTTTGGAAAAAAACGACAAATCATACCGCAAAGTGTAAGAGAGATGCAAGAAAAAACATATCCTTACACCTTTAACAGCTATGACAAAAAAACAGAGCGAGTCTTAATTACTCCACGTGGACCTGATCCTGTCTTTTATGGAGTGCGTGGCGAAGATCCAAAAACTGTTGTTAATGCATCTAAATTAATTCAAACAAACGAAAGACTTGACGGATATTTGGTCTTTAAAACAAATCAGGGAACAAACGACCATCTAAAAAACAAGATTGACATTTCAGAACTAAAGCCATATACCTCTGGAATAATCAGTGGCATAATATCAAGCAGACCAAAAATCGAAAAGGGAGGACACGTGTTTTTTTCTCTTGCTACAAAAGATTACAAAATAAATTGTGCAGTGTACAGACCAACGAAAATTACTACAGTTGCATTAGAACTTGCTGTTGGCGACGAAGTTCTAGTAGGTGGTGGCATACGAAGGGCATCAAAAAAACACAACCGTACATTAAATGTTGAATTTATCAAAATCTTAAAGCTTGAAAAACATTACAAAATGACAAACCCCTTATGCAACAATTGTAATAAAAAAATGAAATCAAAGGGAAAAAACCAAGGATTTGAGTGCGTAAAATGTAAAAACAAAGTAGACAAAAAAATTAGAACAGAAATTCCAAGAAAAATCAAACCAAAATTATATGTGCCAGCAGTAACTGCACACAGACACCTTACCCGCCCACTGCAAAGAATCGGAAAAACAAATCATGATGCAAGAATTAGCAAGTCTATTCAATGGTTTTGTGCTTTTACAAATTAAAAAACTATAGCGGGGAGTAGATTTGAACTACTGATTTTCGGGTGTCTCATCAATTATGATTATGAGCCCGACGGGATGACTTAGCCCTTTGAGCAAGTCTGACTTCCCCACCCCGCTAAGTGACAAAAGGTTTTTGGCTGTATATACGCGTTATTAAAAATCTGCAAATGATTAATAGTATTTACAAAGTTTTTTTCTTGTGAACAAAAAATTAAGAATTGCAGGAATTATTGGAGCACTTGCAGTATCTGCAATTATTTTAAGCTCACCTTCAAACATTCCGCCGCTTCCAGAACCAACTTCTAATCAATCAGGAAATGAGTTTGTCGAGGTGTTGGCAACAGGACTTGACAAGCCATGGGCAATAGACTTTGCAGATAATCGTGTCTTTATCACAGAAAAAGATGGAAGAATAAGAGTTGTTGATGATGGTATCTTGTTTGAAGAACCTCTAGCCACCTTTCGTACTGCTGATGTATTTGGGGGTGGCCTACTTGGAATAGTAACACATCCTGATTTTGAAAATAACCATTTTCTTTACGTATACTATACCTATGAAGAGTATGGGATACTCTGGAACAAGGTTCTTAGGATAAAAGAGTCAGAAAACAAACTAGAGGACACAACAACGATCTTTGACAAGATTCCTGGCTCAAAATTTAACAATGGCGGCGTGATAAAGTTTGGCCCTGATGGTATGCTTTATGTTGCAACAGGAATTATCTCAGATTCATCACATGGATCACAAGATCTTCAGTCACTTGAGGGAAAAATACTACGACTAAATGATGATGGTTCAGTTCCACAAGATAATCCATTTTCAAACTCACCTGTTTTTTCATATGGTCACAGAAATCCACAAGGGATGACTTGGGATAAAGAAGGAAATTTCTTTGTAACTGAGCTTGGTTCTACAAAAAATGATGAGATCAATTTAGTTATAGCAGGCCAGAACTATGGATGGCCTGAGCAGGAATGTTCAGGAAAGGAAGGATTTGTTGATGCGATAATGTGTTATGATCCAAGCATCGAACCAGGCGGAATTGTATTTTACTTTGGAGATAAACTTTCACTTGAAAACCATATTGTAATGGCTTCACTACGTGGCTCTAATTTGTATACCCTTGAGATAACAAAGGACAGTCTAGTTTCACAAAAAAGCATATTGAGCGGGATAGGCAGAATTAGAGATGTCAATGAAGGAAATGATGGTTATCTTTACGTTATCACCTCAAATACAGATGGCAAAGGCTTTCCAGCTAGTGATGACGATAAACTTGTGAGGATTCTGAAGTAATTGGCAGACTCATCTATCTCAAAATTTTTTGAAAAATCAAGAAAGGAACGACTCGATATTATTAAAAAATTTTCAGGCCTTTCAGATGACGAAGTTAAACAAATTGAAAATTCAGATGGTGGAATAACTTTTGATAAAGCCGATAAAATGGTTGAAAACGCAATTGGAACATTTTCCTTACCATTAGGTATTGCTACAAACTTTACAATAAACAACAAAGATTATCTTGTCCCAATGGTCATTGAAGAGCCTTCAGTTATTGCAGCTGCATCAAAAGCTGCAAAAATTGCAAAGATTCATGGTGGTTTTAAGGCAAAAGCAGACGAGTCATACAGCATAGGACAAATCCAAGTAGTTGATGTTGATATAAAATCTGCAATATCTGCTATAAAAAAATCAAAAAAAGAAATTCTTGATCTTGCAAATTCAAAAAGCAAGACTCTGTCAAAGATTGGAAAAGGAGCAAAACAGATTTCCTGCAGAGAGATAAAAACCGATTCTGGGAAAATGCTTATTGTTGAGCTTTTAATTGATGTAGGTGATGCAATGGGGGCAAATATCACAAATACAATGTGTGAGGCAGTGGCATCACTAATTAAAAAAATAACTAAAGGCAGAGTAATACTTCGAATTCTTTCAAATTATTCAACAAAAAGAATGGCAAAAGCCTCTGCTGTATTTGACAGGCTGGCAGTTGGTGGTGAAGGTATAGTTGATAATATCATTTTGGCATACCAGTTTGCACTCAATGATGAATATCGTGCAGTCACTCATAACAAAGGAGTAATGAATGGGATGATTGCTGTTGCAAATGCAACAGGTCAGGACACCCGTGCAATCGAAGCTGCAGCACATGCATATGCTGCAAGATCAGGAAAATACACATCTCTAACAGAATGGAAAAAGGACAAAAACGGTAATCTCGTTGGAAAGATCGAGCTACCGCTTTCTGTTGGGATTATTGGCGGCATCATAAACGTACATCCACTTGTAAGAATCTGTACAAAGATTCTTGGAGTAAAGTCTGCACAAGAGCTTGCATCTGTGATGGCAGTAGTAGGGCTAGCACAAAACTTTAGTGCACTTCGTGCACTTGCCTCTGAAGGAATTCAAAGTGGACACATGAAACTTCATGCAAGAAACATTGCCGCAGCTGCTGGTGCAAAACCTGAACAAATTGATAAAATTGTAAAGAAAATGGTTGGGGAGAGCAATATCTCACTTAATAGAGCAAAGGAATTGCTCAGCCAGCTTTAAGCAGTAAATTAAATACCCAAATTGTGATAAGGACAAAATGGCCAAGGTAAAATTCGCTATTCCAAAGGGCAGTCTCGAGGAAGCAACTTTCAAAATCTTAGAAAAGGCATGGACCAAGGTAAACAGAAAAGAGCGCACCTATCGCGTTTTCTTAGATGATCCTGATATTGTTGTAAAGATGATAAGGCCTCAGGAAATACCGACACTAGTTTACTATGGGCTGTATGATGTTGGAATTACGGGAAATGACTGGGTTGGTGAAACAAACGCAGATGTCCAGTCGCTTTTAGATTTAGAATATGGAAAAATAAAACTTGTAATTGCAATACCTGACAACTACAAATTCAAATCATTTGATGATATGATAAAATCATATGCAAAAAAGAAAAAAACACTTAGGATATCATCAGAGTATCTAACTACTGCATCAAAATTCATAAAACAACAAAAATCTTACAAGAAACTCTACGGAAAAAAGGATCCACTAATTGTTACTCCATGGCTAAGACTTGGTACAAACAAAAGCGTCCAGATCCATCTGTCATTTGGCGCAACAGAGGCCAAACCGCCTGATGACGTTGATGCAATAATGGATGTAACAGAAACAGGAACTACACTAACACAAAATCAGTTAAAGATAGTAGATACTGTATTAGAGTCCTCTGCACAGCTTATTGCAAACAAAAACGCACTTCAGGATAAATCAAAGCGTGAAAAAATATTTGATATTATCACGCTTATGCGAGGAGCAGTTCAGGGAAGAAAGTACTTGCACATTTATCTAAACGTAAAAGAGGAAAACCTAAAGCGTTTGTTAACAGAAATTTCCTCATTAAAGAAACCCACAATTAGTCCACTTAGTCAAAAAGGATGGTATGGCGTAAACACTGTAATTAAAAAATCAGAGTTTTACATGTTGGTTCCAAAACTTCGAAAAATAGCTCAGGGACTAGTAATACACGAGCCAAGACAGATTCTAGAACTTGAGGAGATAAAACGTGATGAAGAAAGTTGATCAAAATCATCTCTGTTCATAATGTAGACGGTTTTCTAGCCTCAATCACATCAAAAACATCAAAAAATAACAAAAAAGTCGTAGAATCAATAATTTCCGACGTACAAAAAAATGGAGACCGCGCAGTAAGAAAATACGAAAAAAAGTTTACTGGCACAATCATAACAACATTACGAGTATCAAAAAATGAGATAAAGGATGCCTACTCTAGGATAACCAAGGATCAGTTAGATGCAATAAAGATTGTAAAAACTCGACTCTACAAAACTGAATCTGCACTAAAAAAAAGACTACAAGGAATTTCAGTCACATTAGATGGAACAAAAATAAAAAAAAATTTCATCCCAATTTCTAGTATTGGGTGTTATGTGCCAGGTGGTCTAGCCAAGTACCCAAGTACAGCAGTAATGTCTATTGTGCCTGCAAAGATTGCAGGCGTTAAAAGAATTGTAGTAGTGTCACCACCAAACAAAAATGGAAAAGTAGATCCATTAACACTTGTAGCAGCTGATATCTGTGGTGCTGATGAAATCTACAAGACAGGAGGCGCACAGGCAATTGCTGCACTTTGCTTTGGAACAAAATCAATTCCAAAAGTAGATAAAATAGTGGGACCAGGTGGTCTCTTTGTTACAACGGCAAAATCAATTATTAGTGAAAGAACATCAATTGACATGGTTGCAGGGCCAACTGAGCTAGCAATCATAGTAGATGCATCAGCAGAACCTGAGCTGGTGGCAAAAGATCTTATCTCACAAGCAGAACACAGCACCGATACTAGGTGTTATGTGATTACAACATCACAATCATTTGCAAAAAAGGTAAGAAATGCAGTTGAACAAAATATAAGAAAAATAAAAAGAAAAGAAATTGTAAAACAAAGTCTTGAGACAAACGGATTTGTTGCTGTCTGTAAAAGTAATAATGATGCAATAAAACTAGTCAACAATTTGGCTCCAGAGCACTTGGAAATTATTACAAAAAATCCACAAGGATTAGCAGCTAAAATAACGACTGTAGGCTTAGTATTAATTGGGAAAAACACACCATCGTCTGCAAGTGACTATCTTCTAGGCTCAAATCACATACTTCCAACAAATGGTTTTGGCAAGACAAGAGGCTCACTGTCGGTACTTGACTTTATGAAATTAAATACGCAAATCGAATCATCAAAAACCTCGTTGCAACGTATTGCAAAATACATGAAAGTATTAACATCAGCAGAGAATCTCCCAAACCACTACGAAGCAGTAAGGAGTAGATTGTAATGAAAAAAGATTGGTTCCAAAAAAGAGTGGTGGATCTAGCGAAGCTACATGGATATCAGAAACCGGAGCTCCACTCTGGAGTTTTAAAGCTTGATTCAAATGAAAACCTTGCAATAAACAAGCAGTTTCAGTATGACCTTATTGACAACGCCAAAAAAAAATCCGACGTAAGAGAATATCCGCTTGGCAAAATCGAAAATCTCATACAAGCACTATCGAAATATCTCAAAATCAGCCCCACAATGATTGGGGTTGGAAATGGATCTGATCAAATTCTTGACTTGATACTTGCAAACTTTGCAACAAAAAAAACCAAAATATTGACTTCTGATCCCACTTTTGGATTTTTTGAAGAAAGGTGCAAGCTGTACTCTATTCCCACAATAAAAATATCATTTACAAAAGACATGGATCTTGACCTTGGTGACTTTGTTTTGAATGCAAAAAATGCCGACATTCTCTACTTAGATTCACCAAACAACCCAACAGGATTTCAATTTCAAAAAAAAGAACTTGAGAAACTTATCAAATCATTCGAAGGCCTTGTGATAATTGATGAGGCATATGGTGAGTTTAGTGACTATTCAATAATTAATATGATAAAAACTCAACAAAATCTTGTCGTTGTTAGAACATTTTCAAAGGCATTTGGACTTGCAGGTCTTCGACTTGGATACTTTGTATCAAACAAAAACTTTGTTGATGTGTTTACAAGAGTAATCCAATACCCATACCCCATAAACACACTTGCAATAGAAGCAGGAATTATGGCGCTACAAAAAATAAAACAAATGAATGAGATAACTAATCTGATAAAGCAAGAACGAAAGCGAATAATAGATAATCTACGAAAATTTGGTGTATTTCACGTGTTTGATTCAAAGGCAAACTTTGTTTTGTTTGATGTAGAAGGTGCAGACACAAGAATATACAACGCACTTATCGAACAAGGCATCTCAATTCGAAAACTTGGAAAAATTGGAAGCCATAAGGGCTGTCTTCGAGTTACTGTTGGAACAAAGGAAATGAATTCTAAATTCCTACTTGCGATACGTGATCTCTTACAATGACTTTGCAAAAAATTGAAAACGGTATTTTTATTCAAGATACAATACTTGATAAAATAAAAAAAATTGATACAATAATTTTTGACTGTGATGGTGTCTTAATTGACATTACAATGTCTTATGACCTTACAATAAAGGAGGTAACAAAATATTTTCTAAAAGAGTTTGGCATTGAAAATTCACTTTCAATAACATCAGATATAATCGAAGGCTTCAAGTCAACAGGTGGCTTTAATGATGAAGTTGACGTTACCTATGCTTCCATTTTATCACTTGTTGCTGCAAACAGAATGAAAATACCCGCACAAAAATTTCTTTTTGATGTAATAAATAATGCAGATCAAACCGGAATAAAATCCATTGAAAAATATATTGCAAATTTACCTGTCGACATTTCTGATATTACAAAAAAATTAGATTATCCTGGATCACATGATGCCAATTTACTTTATTCAGTATTTGATCAGATGTTTTATGGATCAGAATTATATTACAAACTATTTAAAAAACAATCCCGGTTTTCCGGACAAGGTCTCATAGAAAATGATGTAAATCTTTTGAAAAAAGATCTGGTTGCAGTATTAAAGAAGAAATTTAAAAACAAACTTGCAATTGTTACCGGACGAGGCAGAGAATCGATAAGATATACACTTGGAAATCTTTTAGACGAATTTGATCTAAGAAACTCTGCATTTTTAGAAGATGAGTCGCGAGATCTTGCAAAACCAAACCCTCAACCCCTGATTAAATCAATTCGTGGACTTGACTCAGCATGCTGTCTTTATGTTGGAGATTCGATGGAAGATTATATCATGGCAAAAAAAGTAACAGAAAATGGTTATGATACTATATTTTGTGCAATATTTGGAACAAGCAAATCATATGAATCAAAGAGAATCTTTTTTGAACAAAAAAACACTCCAATGATATTACAATCAATTGATTTGCTTCCGAAGGCATTAAATCTGGTTTGAGAATAATTCTCATCTCAGAGTGATTTTACATGAAAGCAAGAACTGCACAAATTAAACGACAAACAAAGGAAACAAGCGTTGTGGCTAGTGTAAACTTGGATGGAACAGGAAAAATTTTGGCAAACACAGGAATTAGCTTTCTTGATCACCTGATAACATCATTTGGAAAACACTCTATGATTGATCTTAGTATAAAGGCAAAGTCGCTAGACAACATAGACCACCACCTCATCGAAGATACTGCAATAACAATCGGCTCATGTATCGATAAAGCACTTGGAAACAGAGTAGGTATTGCACGATTTGGATATGCATCAGTACCAATGGATGAGTCATTATCTGAAGTCTCAATAGATCTTGTAAAACGACAATATGGAAAGCTCAGCTTGAGCATGAAACGAAATCAAATTGAAGGTATATCAAAAGAGGACATTGAACACTTTTTCCAGTCTCTGATCCAGAATCTTAACAGCTGTATCCACGTAAGTGTCAAGTATGGAGAAAATGATCACCACAAAGTAGAATCCGCAATAAAGTCACTTGCTGTTGCGTTTAGACTAGCATCAGCTAAAGACAAAAAGCAAAAAGGAATTCCAAGCACAAAGGGCGCAATGTAATGGTCAAAGTAGCAATATTTGACTATGGAGCAGGAAATATTTTTAGCTTAAAAAACTCACTTGAAAAAAACAATGCAGACGTAGATGTTATAACAAGCTTTGATAATCCAAATAATTATTCTGGCCTGATTTTACCTGGTGTTGGAAACTTTGATCCTGCAATCAAGAGCATTCGTGAACGTTCAAAAAAACAATTCAACGAATTTGTAAAAGACAAAGTTCCAGTTTTAGGTATATGTCTTGGAATGGAAATGTTTTACATTCAGATAAAACAGCAAAGCAAAATTTTGGAAGGCATCAAGGACGGATCTTGGGTTTATTTTGTTCACTCATACAGGGTCAAACCAGAAAATGATACAATTATTGTAGCTGATGCTGATTACGGAATTCAAGTACCTGCAGTAGTGGAGAATGATACATTCTTTGGCACACAATTTCATCCAGAAAAATCTGGTCAAGCTGGTGCCATGATGATTCAAAACTTTCTAAACGTGTGTAAAAAATGAAAATAATTCCAGCAATTGACCTCATGGAAGGAAAGGTAGTACGATTAATCAAAGGTCAACCAGAAAAAAAAACAATTTACAGTGATGAACCTATAAAAATTGCAAAACAATGGGAAAAATCCGGCGCAGACCTTATTCACTTGGTAGATCTTGACGCAACACTAGGAATAGGCTCTAATTGGGAACTAGTAAAAAATATTGTCAAAGAACTGTCAATTCCTGTTCAAGTAGCAGGGGGATTGAGAGATGAAGCTGCAATTACTGAGGCGCTAAACATTGCATCAAAGGTGGTATTGGGTACACTTGCCTTCACAAACAAACAAATCTTGAAAAAACTTTTGTCAGATTTTGGTAATGATAGAATAATAATATCGGTAGATCATGTTAATGGGAAAATAGTAGTTGATGGCTGGCAAAAAAATACAGGAACAAATTTGATTGAAGGAATAAATGAGTTTTTAGAAATAGGATTTTATGAATTTTTACTGACTAATGTGAACAGAGATGGTACATTAGAGGGACCAGATTTGGAATTTTTGCAAAAAGCATGCAATATCAAGGGCACAAAAATTATTGCGAGCGGTGGAATATCAAATATTAATGATGTATTACAAGTTAAAAACTGTAATGCATACGGTGTTATTTTAGGAAAAGCACTTTATGAAAACAAAATTTTGATCGAGGAGGCAAAGAGGATAGCATGACACTAACAAAAAGAATAATTCCGTGTCTTGACATTGCAAATGGCCGTGTTGTGAAAGGACTACACTTTTCTTCAATTAAGGATGCAGGTGATCCTGTCTCACTTGCTGAAAAATATAGCAGAGAAGGGGCAGATGAGCTTGTCTTTCTTGATATTACAGCTTCTGAAGAAAGACGCGAGACAATCAAAGTTCTTGTAACTAAAGTTGCACGAGTAATTGATATTCCATTTACTGTAGGTGGAGGGGTAAACACACTTCAGAATGCACGTGACATATTACTTTGTGGTGCAGACAAGGTTGCAATAAACACAGGTGCTGTAAAAAATCCACAAATAATCACACAATTAATGCAACAATTCGGTAGACAATGTGTTGTCGTTGCAATTGATGCAAAACGAAATTACACCACAGAAAAAGGAAAAAACATCTTTTCTGATGGTAATAGACAATATTGGTTTGAAGTTTTTATTTATGGTGGAAAATATGCAACTGGATTTGATGCAATCAAATGGGCAAAAAAAGTAGATGAATTGGGAGCGGGTGAAATCTTACTAACAAGCATAGATAGAGATGGAACAAAAGATGGCTACGATATTAAACTTACACAGGCAATAGTTGATGCTGTGGCTATTCCTGTAATTGCATCAGGTGGCTGTGGAAAACCAGAACACATGTTAGATGTTTTTAAAAAATCAAATGTAGAAGCTGCATTAGCAGCATCAATATTTCACTATGAAACTCATTCAGTAGATAGAGTAAAAAAATATCTTAAAAAAAATGGTATTCCTGTAAGATTATAAAGTAAAATTCCAACTATAAAATAGTGAAAACGATGGAAAAAACAATTGATGAAATTGATTTTCAAAAAGAAAATGGTCTGATACCAGTAATAGTACAAGACATTAATACCAACGAAGTTTTGACTTTGGCATACGCAAATAAAGAATCACTTGAGCTAACACAAAAAACTGGAAATTCATGGTTTTGGAGTCGTTCACGAAAAAAATTATGGATGAAGGGTGAAGAATCAGGAAATGTACAAAAAGTAAAAAAGATTCTTGTTGATTGTGATTTTGATGCTATTATTTATTTAGTAGACCCATCAGGACCAGCATGTCATACAGGACAAAAAAATTGTTTTCACAATACGCTAAGTAACATCTTTACATAAATCTATAATGTCAGCCTCTCCACCTTCTATAAACTCATTGATAAATTCAAATTGAATCGGTGGATATGGTACACCTTCAAACTTCATTGTCCATACTCCAACAAAATCCTCAGTACTACACCTGTCTTTTTTTCCTACAGTATCTGGCTTGAAATAAACATTAAACTGTGATTTCACTGATCCATCAAATAGATAACTAATGTACTCTATGTTTTTTGGAGTAAATACTCTGATTACGCCTTTTTCATTAGGCGCAATTCCATATGCTACAATGAAAATATTTTCACCTAATCTATGTTGATAATTTTGTACTGAGAAGGGACCAGACGTTAACCATTCAAAACCCTCATCATGTGATTTTTGTATTTCTTGACTAGCAAAATATATCAATACAGCTACTGTAGCTACTACTACACCAGCTATTATAATAGAAGTGAATTTTTTTTCCATATTAAACTGAAATCATTTTCATCACTTTAGTTTTTCAAATATATTTCTTATTACTACAATAATCATTTTATATCATTAAACTTATTGACTTGTGAAATTAAGTAATACTTAACTTGATATTAGGACTTTTTATCAATACAATAGATAGGAAAAAACAATATGACTATATCTCTAGAGTGTAGAGAATGCAAAAAGGCATTTGAACCCATCTTCAAATATGTGTGTGATGATTGTTTTGGTCCATTAGATGTAAAATATGATTTTCCTGTGGTAAACAAGAATACATTTACAAATCGTGAACATACATACTGGCGATATTTTGAATTACTTCCAATACAGAACAAAGCAAACATAGTAAGCATTAATGCAGGTATGACCCCTTTAATAAAGGCAGAAAAACTAGGAGAAAAACTGGGCCTGAATAATCTTTACATCAAAAATGACTCTGTAAATCCAACATTTTCATTTAAAGATAGACCTGCAGGTATTGCTATTTCTAAAGCAAAAGAGTTCGGCTTATCTGCTGTTGGTTGTGCATCAACTGGAAACTTGGCAGCTGCAACAGCGGCACATGCAGCAAAGGGTGGACTTCCATGTTATGTATTTGCACCAAGTGATATTGAACATGCCAAAATTGTACAAGCGCTATCATACGGAGCTGAATTTATTGCAGTGGATGGTACTTATGATGATTCAAATCGAATAGCTGCACAAATTGGTGATAGTAAAGGAATTGGAATCGTTAACATTAACATGAGATCATATTATGTAGAAGGATCAAAAACATTAGCATTTGAGGTTGCAGAACAACTCGGATGGCAAGTCCCAGATCAGCTTATAATTCCTGTTGGTAGTGGGGCAATGCTTAATGCAATTTGCAAAGGATTTGAGGAATTACAAACGATTTCACTGTTAAACGATGTATCAAAAATGCATATAGTTGCAGCTCAACCAACAGGATGTGCCCCAATTGTTGATGCATTTAAGAAAAAAAGTAACGATGTTGTACCTGTTGAAAATCCAAACACAATAGCAAAAAGTTTAGCAATAGGTGATCCTGGTGATGGTCGTTACGTGTTAAAACGATTAAAACAATATAACGGTCATGCAGAAGAGTCAAACAACAAAGAGATACTTGATGCAATACTTTTACTTGCAAAGACAGAAGGTGTGTTTACAGAACCAGCAGGAGGAGTAGCAGTTGCGGTTTTGAAAAAGATGGTTGAGGATGGACATATAGACAAAAACGATACTACAATATGTTATGTAACAGGAAATGGATTAAAGGCAACAGAGTCATTAATGGAAGTATTACCAAAACCACAAGTTATGCAACCTGACATCGCAAAAATTTCTGTAAGGATACGATGAAATTGGCAAACATAACATTCACTATTCCATCTGTTCTAAACAAGAGCGGAGGCGAAAAAAAAGTTACAATGTCTGCCACAAAGCTTGTTGAAGCATTTTCTAAGATTTCCGATGATATGGGTGATGAATTCAAAAGGAGAGTGTTAAACGATGATGGTACTCCACGTTCTCTTATTAACATCTACATAAATGGAAAAAATGCAAAATTTGTAGGTGGATTAGACGCATCACTAAAGGATGGTGATGAAGTATACATTCTGCCTGCAGTAGCTGGTGGCTTAGAGCTGTCAAGTAAAGATCTTGACAGATATTCAAGACAAATAATGTTAGAAGAGATTGGTTATCAAGGACAGATACAGCTTCGCAATGCCAAAGTTTGTGTGGTTGGAGTAGGTGGTCTTGGTAATCCAATCACTACAAGGCTTGTGGCAATGGGTATTGGAAAATTGCGAATTGTTGATAGAGATGTAATTGAGTTATCAAACTTGCATCGCCAAACAATGTTTGATGAATCTGATATAGGTCAAGTAAAAGTTGAAGTTGCAGCAAGAAAATTACAAAAACTAAATCCAGATGTTGTAATTGAAGCATTACCAGTATCTGTTAATGATTATACTGCACTTGATGTTGTGGATAGATGTGATGTAGTAGTTGATGCACTAGATAGTGTCAATGCACGATATTCTCTTAACAAAGCCTGTGTAAAAAATAATATTCCATTTGTAACCGGTGCTGCAGTAGGAGTATCAGGACAAGTCTTTACAATTCTTCCAAAAAAAAGTGCGTGCTATTATTGTATTTTTCCTGCATTGGATGAAGACTCTATGCCAACATGTAGTATAGATGGTGTACATCCATCAATTCTTTCTATAGTTGGTGGAATCGAAGTTTCAGAAGCTGTAAAAATAATTACAGGAAAAAAGCCAAGTCTTGCAAACAGAATATTACATGTTGATTTAGAAAATCTAGATTTTATATACACAAAAACATTCAAGGTAGACGAGTGTCCAGTGTGTGGAACAGGAAAATCAGAGATTATTCAAAAAGACGAACTTTTAGTGGAGGAGCTTTGTGGTAGAAACAGAGGTAAACGAACTTTCTCTATCACACCTACTACTACATTTCAACTCGATATGAGTAAAGTATCAAACACTGCAAAAGACAGTGGCTTTAAAGTAGAAAATCTTGGAGAGCTAGGACTTTCTTTGAGAACCAATGATCTTTCAATAAATTTCATGAAAAGAGGATCAGCCATTGTAGTAGGCACAAAAGATGAAAAAGATGCAGTTTCTTTATACAAAGCTCTTAGAGCCTCAATAATAGGGTAAACGCAGCAACCATTCTAGAACTCCAATAATAAAAATATTACATCAGTCGATCAAAAAAACTTACAAAGTTTGCCCTCTGAATAAAAATTACATATAATAAAGTGAAAATGTGAACAAAACGTCCATTAGCCTTATATACTCATTTTTTAACAAAAACGACAATAACATGAAAAACGAAATTGTAAGGAAACTAACTAGTCTTA
>JACOWO010000084.1 GCA_016176745.1 Nitrosopumilales archaeon | reverse complement strand
ATCCAAGTAATTATTGCCTGTTCCATTGTCATGGTGAATCGATGTTGTTCTAACAAATATTATCTATTTGGATGTTGACAACATTTTTTAGTTGTACAAACTCTGAGAACAATAACTTGGTTACATTACAAGGACGAATGATTCTTTTTGCTGCAATAGGTGGCCTGCTTGCATTAATGGGCGGTATAGTCTATTATTCGAGCCTTGACATACCACATCTAGAACTAGCTGAAATAAAATTAGCTAACGTAGAGGTTGTTGATGTTAACAGTATAGAAAACCGTGTCAAGCTTGAAACAACGTTTCTTGTAAAAAATCCTAGTGATAAAACATTCACTGTTCCTCTTATTTCATTTGAGCTTTTTGCTAATGGCAAGTCACTTGGTACAGGCCAGTACTCAACTGCAGATGTTGCAATGCCAGGAAGAGCTGCATTTTATCCTAGTTCTGAAATACCGTTAAAGAGTACTTTACAATTTATTTTGTCGGATACAGTTTGAAAGTACACTATAGCATTCTTGAATTTAGTATAGTGGGCCGAGAGAGATTTGAACTCTCGACCACCGCCGTGTCGAGGCGGTATCCTAACCACTAGACCATCGGCCCGATGAGACAAGACCTGATGTAGACATTATTAACGTTTAACAAAACATGAATAGTCCAAAAATTACTTATTGTTTATGAATAATGATTTTTCAGACGAAGAAAAATCAGGTCTTTACAAGGCAATCTTTTCTAGGAGAGATGTGCGTTCACAGTTTACATCAAAACCAATAGATGAAAAGATTTTATCGCGAATTCTTTATGCAGCACATCATGCGCCTTCTGTAGGTTTTTCCCAGCCGTGGAATTTTATCTTAATCAAAGATTATGAAATACGAAAAAAGATTAAAGAGTCCTTTGAAGCTGAAAAAATGCATTCATCTAAACTGGTAGAAGAGCCAAGAAGAACAAAGTATCTTTCTTTCAAACTAGAAGGAATACTTGATTCGCCGCTTAACATATGCGTTACATACGATCCATCAAAGTTTGGCCCATTTGTGATAGGAAGATCAAGCATTCCTGAGACAGGCCTCTACAGTGTTTGTTGTGCAGTTCAGAATCTATGGTTGGCTGCAAGATCTGAAGGAGTTGGTGTTGGGTGGGTGAGCATACTTTCAAATAATATATTAAAAAATTTGCTAGAGCTTCCTGAGCATGTTGTTCCTGTTGCGTATCTATGTTTAGGTTATGTATCAGAATTTGCAACAAGACCAGATCTTGAGTCATCTGGTTGGCTCTCAAGACTCAAGCTACAAGATGTAGTATACTATGAAAAGTGGAATCAAAAAGAAAATTCAAGTTGGAATACAATTAAAGAATTAATCAAGACAAATCTCGACTATGCTTAAATAATTACATGTGTGTGCTTTTTGATGGGCTTGTAGCGCAGAGTCATCAAAATGACGTGCAATATGGATAGCGCAGTAGCCTCCTAAGTTACAGGTCGAGGGATCGAAGCCCTCCAAGCCCGTATTATACTGAAATGAATTTCAATTTTGATTTAAATAGACTGGCAATAGAAATGCGCTATGAAAGTTGTAGTTATTTCTGGCAGTCCAAGAAAAGGAGCCAACACAGAAATCATGATGAGGTTTGTGTATGAATACGCAAAAACAGAAAATGAAGAAACTAAATTCATCAATCTCTCAGAAAGTAAAATAGATTGTTACTACGGTCCTAATGAAAAATATAGTGACATTACGTTACAAGCTACCAAAGATATAACCGAAGCTGATATTTGGTTGGTTGGAACGCCAATATACAATTCATTTTTCAGTTCTTCTTTGAAGAATCTCTTTGAGTACATCAATTACAAAAAAACTGCTGGAAAGGTTGCAGGTATAGCAATTATGGCTTCAGGAAACATTGGTTTTGTTGATGTTCAGACGCTTGTAACTCAGCTAATGTCATATTTTCGAGTCATAACCAACCCAAAAGCAGTATACATGACTATAGACATGATAAAAGATGGGACTGTAATAGATGAAGCAAAAACTAGATTAAAAGAACTAGTTGATGAGACGCTTGCTTTGGCTTCTAAGCAGATTTAACTGTTGTAGATAGATTAACGACTTTGAAGATTTTTACAGTATAATCTCCTTCAAAAATTTTGATTGTTCTATCTGAGTTAGAATCTAGAACCCTAAATCTGTATTCATAGGATCCGTCTGCTTTAACATCGGTTTGTGCGAAATGATATGCGTCATTTCCTTTATAGATCTGGATTATTACGGGATATTCAACGGCAGCATTTGTGATTTTTCCTTCAACAAATCCAAATGGAAGTTTGTTGTTTGATGGTATGTTCATAGTTAGTGTAGTCTTTTCAAGAGCTAGAGAATCATCAATTGGTATTATCTCAGTAACCGATTGTTGTTTTTCTGCAAAGGTTGGAGAGATAACAACTATTGATAGCAATGCGGTAAGGATTCCAAGGGCTGCTAAGGTACGCACAAATTTTTTTGAAAAAAGTTACATATTAAGATGACGCATAATTCATTAGATCTACTAGTTCAAGATGCTTAACAAGTATCTGTTTGTTATGTTTGGTGTATTTTGTTAGTTAAAGAAGTCTAGTTAACTTTACGTTTTGTTTTACGTTTTGTCTTTTCTTTAGAAGCTAGAGCCTTAATGTTTGCTAGTTCAGTTTTAAGGGTTTCAATCTGGACCATTGTTTCTAGGTTTTCAATTTTTTGTTTTAGCTGATTGATCTCGCTTTCTTTTAGCTTTACCGTATTTCTTAGTTCTTCGACTTCATTTCCTAATTTATTCTTGGTCTGACTCAGTTCACTATCTGTAATATTTGCAAATGTTTGTGTTGTTCCTTGTACTCCAACTATTTGGTATGGCTCATTCAGCTTTTTTTTTACATCATGATCATGACCATGATCGTATTTGTGCATGTAATCATTGCTTCTTTGAGCCAGATAGCACATAGCAGTTAGAAACCATGTTATTGGAACTGCCATCGTGAATACAAACTGAAGTATTGGAAAGGCAGAGCCTAGAATAAACCACAGTAGGGATAATACAGTAGCAAACGTGCCAGTTACTACAGTTGCTAGGTGATTTCTCAAATAGCCCATGTTTAACCTCACAAATTTGGCTGAATATAAATAATAATGTCAATACCAGCATTTGGAATTAAAAAGAAGGGGCTAAACCGATCTACGCTTCTTTTTTAGCGTCTTCTGTAGACGGAGCTACATTGTTTAAAGTCTCTGATTGTAGGATCTTTATTTTTGCTAGCAGTTCATTTCGTAGATCGCGTGCAACTCGTCTTACTGTAGGTCTTGGAACACCTAGCTCATCTACCACTTTACTGTAAATATCTTGTTTGTCGGTTAGTCCCTTGTCCAGATAAGCGTTAATTGCTTGTTTAATAAC
>JACOWO010000083.1 GCA_016176745.1 Nitrosopumilales archaeon | reverse complement strand
TTATGAATCAGGTAATACAATGTGGCTTTAATTAGATAGTTTATACTTTCGATTCTAATACTAGGAATATCAAAATGAGTAGCAAACGTGATTATTATGAAGTATTAGGTGTATCTAATTCCACATCAGAAAGTGAAATTAAATCTCAATATCGGAAACTAGCATTAAAATTTCATCCAGATAGAAACAAGTCACCAGATGCTGCCGAACATTTTAAAGAAATTTCAGAAGCATATGCAGTATTATCAGATACTGAAAAACGAAAAATTTATGATCAATTTGGTCATGCAGGTGTAGATGGTAGATACAGCACTGAAGATATCTTCCAAGGTGCAAGAGGTGATTTCAGTGATATCTTTAGTGATATATTTGGAAGATCTGGAGGATTTGAATCAATTTTCGAAACTGTATTTGGTAGAGGAGGAGGCTTTGGTGGCTTTGGAAGGCAAAAAGGTGCAGATTTACTATATGAAACATCAATCACGCTTGAAGATGTCTTACATGGCAAGAAAATGGAAATTGAGGTACCTAAGGATGTGGATTGTGGAGTCTGTAAAGGATCTGGATGTAAACCCGGTACATCAAAAACAACTTGTTCTACCTGTAATGGCAATGGCCAAATCCGAATGTCTCGTAATATGGGATTTTCTACTTTTGTAACCATTCAACCATGCAAATCATGTAACGGAGCAGGTAAAATCATACAAGCTCCATGTCAGAGTTGTAAAGGAAAGAGAAAAACTAGAGGGATCAAAAACATCAAATTTGATATTCCATCAGGCATAGAAAGTGGAGATTATACCATTCAAGGAGAAGGTGAATCAATTTCAGGTGGGATTAATGGTGATTTAATTGTACGAGTACAAGTTAAACCACATCAAAAATTCAAAAGGGACGGCATAGATGTTTTTTATGATATTCCAATAAATATGATAGACGCAACAATTGGTACAACTATTGAAGTTCCCACATTAGAAGGAACAGAAAAAATCCAAGTTGAAGAAGGAAGTCAACCAAATACCATAATCAAGTTAAAAGGAAAAGGATTGCCTCGTCAACATAATAGAGGACGTGGCGATCAGTATGTGCGGTTAGTTGTCAATATTCCTAAAAAACTTAGCAAACATCAAAAAAATCTATTAGACGAGCTTCGAAAAACTTTTGACTGATTTAATATTATTTTTGCTTAAATGAAAATTGCATTAGATGTTGACGGCGTATTAGCAGATGTTATAAAATCATGGTTGCATTATAGCAATACTAGAAGAAGTATTATCACAAAAAACGAAATTACAGAGTGGAATTTTTGGAAAAAATTTGATATAAAACCAGATGAATTCGATAATGAGTTATCATTTTGTTGGAAGTCATGGAAAAAAATCCCACCTACAGAAAATGAATTATCTAACACTGTATATGAATTAGCAAACCTAGGTATGGTTGATATTGTTACAGCAAGAGCGCATTCTACTGATGCGTATGTAAAAAACTGGCTTAAAACTCAAAACATTACATATCACAAATATGTATCAGTTGAGGAAGGTCCAAAAAAGGCAGAACTAGATTATGATATCTATATTGATGATTCTCCCATTAATGCTGAAAAGATAGCAAACTCGAGAAAAAATATACTGCTTTATTCACAACCATGGAATCTAGCTATATGCGATTCTCGCATTAAGAGAATAGAAAAATTAATGGATGCAGTAAAAATAATTAAAGAGCATAAATCTTCATTTGAAAACTAATCTCTAGTTTTTCTCAAGTCTATTTTATGTCCATCACGTATATGTGATTCATGACTGATTTTCAGTAATTCTGCAATCTTTGCATCAGAATAGTATTTTACATTATACCTTCCTAAAACTTTCTTACAATCACTACAATAGATCTCTCTGAATTCCAATTCTGTGTATTTTGGTCAGATTTGTTTTTGTGTCTTTCTAATCAATAAAGAATCTTATTCTAGAGTTCTAAATTCTACGATGCGGGAGTTGCCAAGCCTGGTCAACGGCGTAAGGTTCAGGTCCTGTCAACGGCGTAAGGTTCAGGTCCTTATCTCCTAGGAGTTCGTGGGTTCAAATCCCACTTCCCGCATTTTATAATAATAAACAACTTTAAACCATAGTATTTTCTAACCTACACATGGGTAAAGTAGTCAAAGTAGGAGGACGAGGGACAACACGCAAAGTAGTTGATGAAGCAAAAGAAAACTGGTCAGGAGAAAGCTTCAAGGAATATCAACGAAAACAGAAAGAAGCTGCAGGTAATGAATACGTATCAATGGGTCGCGGCACAAGAAAAGTAAAGTTAAGTGACATTAAAGAAACAAAGAAAACTGACACTAAGGGACGATATGTAAGCATGGGACGAGGAACCGGCAGACGTAAATTAGAATAATCTAGATTATATTTTTAATTCTTATTTTTATCTAACAAAAGGTCTTGTATCTTTTTTTCTAATAATTGATTAACTTGTTCGCCAGATACTTTACCTCGTAACTCTTTCATAGCAATTCCCATTAAAGGTGCAAGTGATCTAATACCATCACGCATTATGATCTTTATGTTGTCATGAATAATGTTGTCTAATATCATATTCAATTTAGTTTCATCTAAACTAGTGATTGCCGATTTCTTAATTGCCTCCTCAACTGACTTTGCTTTATTAGACATTATAGACTCAAAAATTATTTCTATTGATTCTTTTGCAATTTTGTTAGTTGATAACAATTCAAAAGATTTCAAAACATCTTCTGGTTTTAGTAATGATATGTTCAAACCCTGTCTTTGAAGATTCGTAATTGTAGAACAAAGTATAGACGCAACAAAATTTGGTGAATGACGTTTATCTAAACAAATCTTCTCAAATAAGTGAAGATATTCTGAATCAAAGATTTGTTCTGCTAGCTGAGCATTAAGGGCGTATTTTCTCTGAATATCAATCAATGATTCATCCCATGACTTTGGAATGTTAGTTTTTGCAAGTTTTATTTGGTCATCAGTTATAACAAGCGGAGGAATGTCTGTTTCAGGATACATTCTTGACGCTCCTGGGCGTGGTCTTAAAAATACAGTTTCACCACTAGGTGTTGTACCTCTTGTTTCTGCAGGTACTCCATTTTTCGCGTCTTCAATTCGTTTGATTATAGAATCAATAGCAAAATCAATTTTAGAATTTTCTCCAGCAATGATGATAAAACCATCATTAGAACTAATTTCAAGTAATTTCTGTAAACGTTGTATATCTGAATTTTCTATACCATAATTTGGTAATTCATCTGAATGAAAAATTCCACCAATCCCATAAAATCTAACAAGCTGACCCAATTCCTTTCCAAGTCTAATTCCTTCATATGGTTCATATGAAAACAAACCAGCGAAATTCTTTATTCTAATAGATTTTATGACAGAACCATCACTTATTGCTTTTTTTATTATTTTTGAATTGCATGATCTGAAAAGTTCAGTAGCATCAAAAACATCATTTTTCAAAACTTTTTCAAGTTTGAGGTTTCTTAGCCTTTCAGATATTAAAATTAAACCATGTTGTCTTTTTGCTTCGTATTCTATTATTTTTTCTAATTGGTCTAGTTGCTGTACTCCTTTTACTTCTACAACTCCACTACCCATAACTGAAATATTTACATCCTGTCGTATTGACCCAATTCCTCTTGTTACTTTCTTTGTTATACGCAGTAATCTTCCCAGCGTAAGTGCAATTTTTTTTATTTCAGATGGACTTACATCAACAGGTTCTAGAGCTATTTCTACAAGAGGAACTCCCAATCGATCCAAACTGTATGATCTTTCTGTTTCTTTATCTTTAATGAGTTTAGCAGCATCTTCTTCAAGACACAAAGATTGTACTCCAACATGTTTTCCTTCTACATCAAGATATCCGCCTTGAGCAACAAGCATAGTTCTTTGAAATCCAGACGTGTTAGATCCATCTACTACAATCTTTCTCATAGTGTGTATCTCACTAAAAATACTAGATTTTAGAGAACATGCAATTATTAATGCAATATTGATTGCATCCAAATCGATTTCATGAGGAGGTTCTTCGTCCTGTTCAACAAGACAACTACTTTGAGGGTTTGCATAGTATATGATGGTCTTTGATTTTCTATTCTCAAACAATGCAGCAGGATCGTATTCTCCTAATTCGCTTTTTGTAGCTCTTAATTTTCTTGAAAATCTAATAACATATTCATCAGATTCTAAAGGCCTACAATTACAAAATAACTTTTTATTAGTTAATAATTGCTGATGAATTTCTAAACCCACTCTTAAACCAATTTTGTCTAAATTTATTTCTGTCATATTGCTAACAATCTATTAAACTCTAATTCGTTATTTCAGACGCAATATTTTCCAACATTAAACTTTTCATTTCATCAATATTTTTTGTATTACCAAGAGCCCACATGGCTTTTACTAATGCTGTTTCAGGAATCATATTGTCCAATGGAATAACACCAAGATTGAGAAGATCTCTGCCACTTTCATATACTGTCATTCTAACTCTACCATCAATACACTGTGAAGTCATACCTATGAACAAACCTCTTTCTTTTGCCTTTTTCACACTTTCATACAGGGTTTTTCCTATATGACCAAGACCTGTACCTTCAAAAATTATTGCCCTGTAGCCTAATTCTATTATTGTCGTAAGTAACTTGGGATCAAAACCTGGATAATATTTTACTAAAGTAACCTGTGTGTCATAATTTATTTTCGGACTGTAATTTTTATTTTTAAAATATTCATGCTCTAAATTTTTTTGTATTTTTTTATCTAAAATAAGAAAAGCCGGATCCCCCCCTATTGTCTGAAAAGCGCTTCTTTTACTTGTATGAATTTTTCTTACACGTGTGCCTAAATGATACACGTGTGCCTAAATGACACGCTATGAGATCATCACTTTCATTATGATGCATTACCACATAGATGCCACGAACATTACATTCTATAACAAATCTGACTGCTGAAATTAAATTTAAAGCGGCATCTGAAGATGGCCGATCTGATGATCGCTGTGATCCAACTAATGCAATAGGAATTGGAAAAGATGCTAATGCAAATGAAAGAAAAGAAGCTGTATACTGCATCGTATCTGTTCCATGTGCAATAATGATTCCTTTGTAGTCCGATTTTGCATATGAATCGAGTTTTTCAGCAATTTTCTTCCAATGCTCCGGTAGTAAATTCTCTGAATATTCTGAAAACAATACCTCAGTATCGATGTTTGCTATTTCAGATAGTTCTGGAATGGTACCATGAAGTTCTGATGCTGTTAATGCCGGAGTAACTCCTCCTGTTCTATAATCGATCTTACTTGCAATAGTGCCACCTGTTGATAAAAGCAATACTTTGGGAAGTGAAGAATTTCTTGGGAGTGACTGAGACCCATCTTTTTTTATTTCATTTAAAGAAAGAACTTCAATTTTTTTAATTTCGTTAATTTTTATTCCGACATTATAACCACTTTTTAGTTTTAACACTATGTGTTCATCATCATTGTATTCATAACGTGGCATCAAGATGCCAGTATATGTCAAC
>JACOWO010000242.1 GCA_016176745.1 Nitrosopumilales archaeon | reverse complement strand
TTCATTTCCATCAGAATCTTTGAATGTGTATTTGTTGATTGGAAATTTTTCTCTTACATAATTTATCATTGGTTCAATGTTTTTTGAATAAACATCAAAATCAAGGTTGCATGATTCCAAATACATATCTGCATATTTTGATTCCATGATTGCAGGTTCCTTGTAAAACTTGTAGCTGCCACTTTCCTTCTTGTCCCATGTAACATATCGAGAAGATTTTTCAAGATATGACAGCCCGATTCTGCGGTCCTCGATTTTTTTTACAGCAATGTTTGATAGTCCTTCTATTGCAATTTGTGCTCCACCAAGCTCAGCTACAGAGTCATCCCCATATTCTAAGAGAACGCGGTTATAGAACTCTTCTCCTCGGTTTTTATTTGATAAAAACTCGTCAAGAAAAACTCGGCGCATGCTTTTATCAGTCCTGCTATATCTTGACATCAAGGCACCGCGGTCGACTTTTGAGAAATGATCTAAAAGAATTTTTTTCTCATCTTCTGAAAACTTGTCAGTCAATACGAGCTGAAAAGTTATCTAATTATTAATAGTCTATCCTTTTTTTATCTGGATAAGATCAGAAGACTTTTTTTGTCCTTTGGTTTGCCATCTTAGCAGAACTTCCTTTAGCGTTTCTGCTTCTGCCTCATCATCTGTATACATTAGCATCGTTATCCATTTGCCTTTTCCAGCTTGTCCCCCAACAGAGTTCATCCAAAAGTTTGTTGGCATGTCTTTGAATGCCTTGTGATCAGGATTTCTGCTCATATCAATCCAGTGTTTTGAAACAAAATGAAGTATCTGATCTAATTGATCTTTTGTAATCATTGACAAATTTTTTTACTTGTTTGAATTTTAAAATTGCGCATTTTGCCTATATCTTCAGGAATTAGTTAAAATGATCTAACCAAGTCGGAATAGATTGTGGCTCAGACGTACTAAAACAAGTCCCATTTGAACAACTTGTGGTCAAAGAAGATGTTGTAATTTTTATTCCAAAGTGGAGACTTGATTCACACAGACTTTTGCGGTCAAAAGAGCTGGCATTGCGAAGACTCAAGGCGCTGATGAATCTCTCAGCAGAAAATGAGGAAATGAAAGAAGATGCCGGACTGATCCATGAAAAATACAAGACACAGCTACAATCCCTTAATGAAACTGAGGCAAAAATAAAAAACACGCTGGACAAAAGAAAAGCCGAGCTTGACGAGCATCTAAAGTCTGTAAAAATGTTCTTGTTTGATGCAAAGGTACAGTTTAACAGCGACGAAATAGCACAATCAAAGTTTGACTCTATAAAGTCACAGACTGCAGAAATTATGGAACGCATCTCTCATGAAAAAGCAGAGATACTAAACATACAGCAGCGCATTGCAGACTTGTCACTTGAT
>JACOWO010000099.1 GCA_016176745.1 Nitrosopumilales archaeon | reverse complement strand
GCTATGGGAGTATATTAATAAAAAAATTCGAGCACATCCAAGGCTTTTTGAATGCCAGGAGATTTTTACGAATAATTCAGCGTATTTTGCTAAAACTACGCCTCAGTTTAAAAATAAAGCAGTATTTCTATTTACAAGCGAGGACCAGTTTAGACCAGAAGTTATTTCTTATCATAATATTGTCCGCAAATTTAAAACAAAGAAAAAAACCTTGGTTATTACATCTGAACCAACTATAAAGCCAGCTTATCTATCACGTGAATATGCTATACTAAAAAAGAAATTTGATAATGAGTCTGCTCAATTTTGTTATTGCGATCCTTTTCTTGGAATAATTCCATTTGAAATTTCAGATATTTACCCAGCTTCACACTATGTATCGACAAGAACAGAGTTTAGACCAGAAGATTTTCCTATTTTTGAAAAATCAAAATTAAAAATCTTAATTGAAAAATAAGAAAAAATTCGAAAGGAAACCGGTTTTACAGTCCGGCGTCTTCTGCCCAGCCTTTTACGAATACTCCGTTCTTGTGAAGTGGTACTGGTTGACCTGCGGTGTAATTCATTGGTCTCATCCAAAAGATGGATTTTGTTGGACAAACTCCAATGCATGCTCCGTCTGAGATGCATCTTTCAGGATAAAAGACAAATGCCTTACCTCTTTTCCAGCCTTCAACTGGTTTTACACGAAGTACGTCTGGGCCAAGAGAAGTACAGATTTCTACGCATAGTGCGCATCCTATACATCTCTGTTCATCTACATCTGGTAGAATTGCTATTGGCATTTATTTCACTAATTGTGATCACTGTCAGTTGCTATTTAAACCATGATTGAATTCCATAACAGAGTTATAGGAAATTCAGCTCGAATAAAACTTGAAATTATTAGGCAATACTAATACAATAAAAATAATTTTAATAAAAAACAAAAAAGAATAACGTGTTATTCACGTTTACTTTCTCATTGCGTCTATTTGACCAGAGGTTACCCAGTCGAGCAGTTCTGCTGATGTTGGATTAAGATCAGCTCTTTTATTCATAAGATTAGCAACCCAAATCCAATTTATCTGGTTCAGAAGTGGTTTGTTTGACTCATCGCCTGCACGAACTTTAGCAACGACTGACTGGTCTTGTGTTCTCAACCAATCTTGGAAGCTTCTTCCCATGTGGATCGGATCTTAGCTAGCACTAATTAAAGCTTTTGTAGATTATGGTTATGACGGAATGATCCTTGAATATTTGACAAGGTATTAAGGTAGATGCCATAAAATTTGTCTGCTTGAAAATTAATGTTCTTGGTGCAGCTTGTGAAGTTGGCAGATCGGGGTTCCTTGTAAATTGTGATGGAGTAAATTTTCTCTTGGATTATGGAGTACTTTTTGGCAGACGTGGCGATCCACCACAATATCCTCAACATGTAAAACCAAAAGAAATTGATTCGGTAATTATAACTCATGCACATCTTGATCATTCAGGATTTGTACCCTCGTTATTTGTGAGTGGGCGTTGCAATGTATATGCAACTCCCCCAACACTTGAGCTAAGTCATCTTCTTATCGAAGATATGCTAAAAATTGAAAAAACCATGCATCCTTTTGACATTCCTGAGCTAAACAAAATGATGCAGTATTCTAAAGAAATTGGATATAAAGAAAAAGTTGTAAGAGGAAATTCTTCGTTTGAATTTCGTGATTCTGGACATGTAATAGGAGGCAGTACAGTTCTAGTTGAATCAGAAAAAAAACGCCTTTTTTATACAGGGGATATTAATCTACGAGGCTCTAGATTATTAAATAAAGCAGATCTAGATTTTGGTGAAATTGATGTTCTGATTACAGAAAGTACGAAAGTACGTATTCACAAACCGAGCAAATGCCAAGAAATGAGTCAGAGCAGGGATTAATCGATTTTGCAAATGAAGTTACCGATAGAAAGGGAATTTTGTTTATACCGTCATTTTCCGTCGAACGTTCACAAGAAATTGCATGCGTGTTAAAAAGTGGAAACTTCAAACATAAAGTTGTAATGGATGGCATGGCACTGAAGGTAAATGAAATAATGTTTCGGCATCAAGAGTATCTCAGGGATCCAAAGGTTTTTGCAGATTCTATAAACAGTGCAGTTCTAGTAAATAATGAGCGAGAAAGAAGAAAGGCCATTTCTGAACCATGTGTGGTAATTTCTCCTGCAGGAATGTTAGTTGGAGGAAATGCAGTTTATTATTTACAGCAACTTGCATTTGATAGCAAAAATGGCATAGCACTAGTCTCATATCAGAGTGATGGAACACCAGGAAGAAAACTTTTAGAAACTGGAAAAATAGAAACTCGTGGGCGTCATATGAAAGTAGCAGCTGAAGTAAAACAGTTTGAATTTTCTGGTCATTCTGACAGAAATGATCTTTTTGATCTGATAAAAAATATCAAAGGTAATCCTAAAGTTTTAACTGTTCATGGTGATGAAGATTCATGTACCAAGTTTGCGTCAGAAATTCATGAAAAATTTGGTCTTGATGCTTATTCTCCTCGCTTAGGCGAAACAATAACTGTCTAAGATGTTAAAACAGACATTTCCAATAAATGTAGATGATACAATAAACAGCGGTCAAGTCTTTCTTTGGGAAAAACACGATAAAACGTGGTATGGGATAAATGGTAATGATGTGTTGGCAGTATCATCAGACGCTGAAATTTTTTCATACAGCAAAAAATCATATGATTTTTTTAGAAATGATGATGATTTTGAAAGAATTTTTCGTGATATAAGTAGGGATCATATAGTAAGATCTGCGGTTAAAAAATTTCCAGGATTGAGATTATTACGTCAAGATCCTTTCCAATGTTACATCTCATTTATCGTATCAGCTAATTCAAGTATTCAAAATATAAAAAACACATTACAGAAAATTTGTAAAAAATTTGGACCAAAAATTCGATTTGATAAAAATTATTTCCACTTGTTTCCAGATCCAAAAAAAATTGCAACTGCTAAAAAACATGAGTTGCAAAGTTGTGGTTTAGGATATAGAGCAAAGGCTGTTAAAAAGGCAGCAGAGGCAGTTGTGTCAGGAGAGATTGATTTTGATTTTTTAAAAAAATCAGATTATCATGTGGCAAAGGAATCTCTTTTGAAGGTTTTTGGCATTGGTGACAAGGTTGCGGACTGTATTCTTTTATTTTCACTTGAAAAGATGGATTCATTTCCTTTAGATAGATGGATGTTACGAGTTTTACAAAAGTATTATTCAGATAAATTTGAATTAAATATGAAAACACTTACAGAAAAAAGATATGAAAATCTTCACAACGAAATTGTAAAATATTTTGGTCCGTATGCTGGTTATTCACAACAATTTCTTTTTAAAATGGAACGAGAACTAAATCAAAAAAAATGGTTGTAAACCCTTAATATGGTAAATATTTGCCAGAGTCTTGGGCCTGTAGCTCAGCATGGACAGAGTGCTGGACTTCTAATCCAGTGGTCAAGGGATCGAAGCCCTTCGGGCCCGCCATCAAATAAATTATTATTTTCAGCAGTAATTCAATAAACGTTGAAAGATATTGAATTAAAATTAGATAACACATCTATTCTGCCTCATTCTGAAGTAAAAGGCCACATCACAGTGAATTATCCAGGCAGATATGATGGTGTTGTAATTAACACACAGATACTTGATTCAAATGAACTTGTAGTGTATAGATCATATAATGGAAAAAAAATTTCTCAAAATGTTTCTAGGTTATTTATAAGCAAAGACAATATGCCAGATAATATAGCAGAGTTTACTGCATCTATTGAGTTTGAGCCAAAAGAAAAACATGATGTAAAATTTCGTGTATCCATTATTGAACAGCATAAAGAAATTGAAAATGATGTTGTATTTGCTAAATTCTCAGCCTAGAATCTTTGTTTTGTAATTTCAAGTGTTCCTTTCATCCAGGGATGTGGTTCACAGTGATATGGAACCACGTTTGGTTCAGTAAATAAGAATTCGTATGTATCTCCAGGTTTAATGACCCCATGAGAGCCAAACTCACCACTGTAGGGATCTTCTGTTGGTTGATCAGGGGTTACTGTATGAGCAGTATTATCTACATTCTTCCAAATTATTTTATTATCTATGCCTAGCTGAATGTTAACAAGTTTTGGAACAAAATTGTCTTGTTGATTAGGATCTGCCGAATTTAGTATAATTTCTATTAGTTTTTCTTCAAGGGGTTCTAAAATTTCTTCAGAGACAGAAGGTTTTGCTAGAGATTCAGGTAGATAAAACATTTGGTAATAAGCAAGACCTGCAGAAATTCCAACAATAACGGTAATTATTCCAATACCATAAGCATGACTCGAAGTTGGTTTGCTCAACGATTTTGGTTGCTTTTTAAAAGTCTTATAAAGCTTGTTTAATTTTTAGAAATAATTTTTGTTCTTGTTTTATGATTTTGTAAGATCAGATGTACCAATAGTTCGTTCTTTGTCAATTTCAAAATTTATTGAGTCTGCTTTGATTTGTGGTGTTACTGTTTCTTGTTGAGTTTTAGCTACTGTATCTTCGCCAGAAGTTTTGGGCGGAAGCATACCACTAGTGATTGGTTTTTCCTCTATTGCTTTTGGTTTTTGTCGTGAAATGGATGGCGGTGGAGGAATAGGTTTCTTTGCCTCATTCATTCCATATCTGTAAACATGGAACAGCCCTGCAAATACTATCAGTACTAATCCAGTCAGGAAAAGCGATATGTTTTTCATTCCTGTAAGAGTGGCATTATAGGCTGCAATGTTTAGAAATACTAGAAATCCAATTAATGCGACTATAACCCAATTTATCCACTTTTGTGAAAGATTGAT
>JACOWO010000098.1 GCA_016176745.1 Nitrosopumilales archaeon | reverse complement strand
TTATACCAGAAATATTTGCAAATCTTGCAATTATTTAGAATCTTGTTGTTGAGATCTGAAATATGCACGCATTTCTTAACCTTTTAATTAAATAATCATGCCAAGGCTGGAGTTCGGATGTCTATCATCTTAGGATAATAATAAAAACAGTTTCAAATTTTTTTAAATTATTTTCACGATTTTTTAACGATACTTTAACTGATTTACATCTAAAATCCTGCTACAGTATCGACATCTAAGAACACGTCCCTCTTTGTCAATCACATCCATCACAGATTCAATGTGTTCACTGCTGTTTGTAACACAATCAGGATTAGAACATCGAAAAATTCTTTCTATTTCATTTGGCAGTGAAACACGTCGTTTTTCAACTAGTTTGTAATCTTTGATAATATTCACAGTAGCACTTGGGGCAATTACAGCAAGTTTGTTTGTATCATCATCTTTTAGGAACCTGTTTTCTACCTTGATGATATCCTTTTTTTTGTATTTTCCACTTGGAACATTAAGTGCTATTGTTATTAGACTTCCATCTTTGCCATCAATTCCTAATGCATCTAGAACCTTGAGGCCTTTTCCTCCATCAACATGATCAATTACTGTTCCTTCCTTAATACGACGAACTATAAGCTCTGATTCTTGCATCAGAATACTTTGTATATCCACCTGTATATATCATTGAAAGAATGAACGAGTTTTTTCAAAAAGATATAATTTCTGTACGAGATCTAAATAAACAAAAACTTGAGGTAATTTTTGAGGCTACAAACAAGATCATAAACATGGATCCTAACAAACGCAGAGAGATCGCCAGGGGTAAAGCACTAGGATATCTTTTCTATGAACCTAGTACTAGAACTCGTCTAAGCTTTGAGGCTGCTATGGCGCTAATTGGTGGAACATCGCTTGGAATTTCTGACGTGTCATCGTCTTCTACTCAGAAAGGTGAGAGTCTTGCTGATACAGTCAAGATAATGTCAATTTATTCTGATGTCCTAGTTTTGAGACACTCCCTTGATGGTTCAAGCAGATTTGCAGCAGAGGTTTCATCAAAACCAGTAATTAATGGAGGAAGTGGAACAGAAGAACATCCTACACAAGCAATTCAGGACTTGTTTACAATTAAAAAAGAAAAAAACAAGATTGATGGTCTTAAAATCGGAATAGTTGGCGATCTAAAGTACGGGAGGACAGTTTACTCACTATTACACGCATTAGGAAATTACGACGTTGAGGTACATCTCATATCACCACAGGCACTTAAAATCCGACTCGATTCAACATATGACATTAAAAAACGACTTTCCTTTACAGAATCTACTTCTCTTGATGAATACATCGATGATTTAGACGTAGTTTATGTAACAAGGATACAAAAAGAACGATTTCCAGATGAGGAAGAATATCTTAAGGTAAAGGGCAGTTATGTGATAGGCCTTGATGTAATAAAGAAAATGAAAGAAGACGCAATCATTTTACATCCTTTACCAAGACTGGATGAAATTTCAGTAGAGGTAGATAAAACAAAGCAAGCAAGATATTTCAAACAAGCAGAATATGGAAAATATACAAGAGCAGCCTTGTTAGGCTTGCTTCTTAACGAAAATGGATTTTAGAAAAAACTGTTTTGTTAATTACCACTGCGCCAATTATTGATACAAAAAATACCAATAGTATAGCACCAAACTCTGGAACAACAACTAGACCAAACTCTGTACTAGAACCACTTCCTCTAATATTATCAAATCGTATTATTGTTGGCCCTGATTGGCTTTCCAAAAAAGCGTATTCCTCATAGCCACCTCCAACTGTGGCTATGCCGGATTTTTTGTGAATCTCTTTTCCATTCTGAATTATCACAAAATCATAGATAGACTGTCTTAATGGCTCTCCTGTAGCACCACTACGTATTGTAAAGATGAATTTTACATTTTTTTGTGGTTCAATTACTATTGGCTCCCATGACAAGTCAATCTGAAATTCCTCATTTTTTGTAAATGACATCAACGGAAACTTGGCAGTTTGGCTTGGTTCTAATGTAAACTTGATACTTTCTGGAAGGTTATCACCAGATTTTTTTAATTCATTTTTTAAAAATTTTAAATGGTCTTGTAACAGTACAAAGTGTACAATTCTATTACTTTCATCAGAATAATCATCAACTGTCACAGAAGATTTGAAAAGCCCAATACCGTTTACTTTGCCAACATAACTTGGCGATAAAAATTTTGCAAAGTTTTTTGGAAAATGAACTTCTTCATGTATCACTGGGATATGTGATATATTTTGTTCACTCCAATCAAAAGGCATTTCAAATTCCACTACATTTTCATCTGATTTATAGTCAAAATATGAAATATTATCAAAATAAGATGTAATTTGAAACATTGTATCTTCTTCTTTATAGTAACTAGTTTCTACTGTACTAACATCAACCACATGCATTGAATCTCCTAACATACTTGTTGTACCATCAATTTCTGTAATTGTAATTTCAAAATGAAATAATCTGCCTTTATCAAAAGATGATGATAATATCTGAATAGGTTGAGTGCCAGTATCATACCATGCACCAAAAGAGTTTTGTTGGCCTGATATCTTGGGTTCAGTTTCTTGTGTTGGAATCATATCAATTGATAAAACACCTTGTGGAGCAAAAAAATGATTACTAACTATCAATTCATTATTATGAAAAACAGCTAAAAGAAATGTGATATTTTCTACATTTGTACCGGTTTCTTTATCATATGCATTAATTGTAATTTTTTTGTTTTCTACCTCCTCAAAATATAGAGGAAGCTCAACATTAACTAGAATTTTTTTTCCATCAAAATCAAATGTTGTTGCATCTAAACCAAGGCCGTGTCCATATGCATTATTGATAAAAAAAACTGATCCAACTAGACAAATTAATACTATTTTTACTAAATTCATTTTCTAGAGAGTAACCAGCTTTACGTTATCCATCTTTTTGTTAGTCTGAAAATCTTTTGTAATTGTACAAACCCTTTCTG
>JACOWO010000097.1 GCA_016176745.1 Nitrosopumilales archaeon | reverse complement strand
GTGTACTATATGTTTGTCATAAATGTGATGGAGCCTTAGTTCCAGAAGAAAGATGCCCAATATGCCATAGAATTTCAATAAGAAAATGTGTAAAATGTGAAAATGAAATTCTAGTTGGTACTCATCAATCCTGTGAATATCTAGTTCTGTTCAGTAATGTGAACAAAAAGAAACATCAACCATTAAAAAAAGAGTCAAAAAATTGAAAGCTAAACTTTTAGCATTAATTGCATCAATTTCTGTAGCCAGTCTTTTATTTGCCGCCACTCAGTCAGGCGATGCACAAACGTACTATGGTCATGATGGTTCACTTGACAAATATCTTAGCAAAACTGAAGTCAAAAAACTGAAAGGAAAAGGAGATCTCTCGCGGGTCGTCCGGCACGCCGAGATTGATAAGCCCCCCCGGCGCCGTAACCTGCGCGAACGCAAAGGATGGCAAGACATTGGGTGCTGACCTAATCGAAAAACATGAAGCACTAGACAAGACTCAACAATTGCTAAAAGATTTTCCTAGTATGACTAAATCTCAAAAACAAAAAGCTATGAATGAATATATCCAACTTCAAATTATGATTGGCCTCATTTAAAAAGGGTAAATCCAGAAAAAAGGTTGACTACAAATTATTCATGCTATATCATTAACACATGGATTGCATAATCTCCCCAAGGATTATGAAATAGTTATAGAAAGAGAGTTACTGTATATTAGTAACCAAGCGTCAATGGACTTTTTAGTTACAGACTTAATCCTAAATTCGGATATTTGGATCTTCAGCTTTTAGTTTTTCCCAGTCAGCTAGAAAATTCTTTAATCCAATATCTGTTAGTGGGTGCTTTAGCATCTTTCCTAAAACATCAGGTGGCAATGTCACAACGTCGGCTCCAATCTTTGCAGCATCAACTACATGCACTGGATGCCTAATGCTTGCAACAAGAATCTGAGTCTTGAACTTGTAATTTTGAAATATTTGGTGAATCTCTCGAATCAGGCCCATTCCGTCCTGACCAATATCGTCCAATCTTCCAATAAATGGACTGATATATTTTGCGCCAGCCTTTGCAGCCAGTACTGCCTGGTTTGCAGAAAATACCAAAGTAACATTGACTGGAATTCCCTCAGCTGTAAGACTCTTGCATGCCTTGAGTCCATCTGCAGTCATTGGACACTTTACAACAACATTGTTTCCATATTTTCGCAGTCTTCTTCCCTCATCCAACATTCCAGAATATTCTGTACTAACAACCTCTAAGCTCACATCGCCTTTGATTATACTACAAATTTCTTCCATTGTCTTGTGGGGATCGCCACCTTCCTTTGAAAGAAGTGTCGGGTTTGTTGTTATTCCATCCAATAACCCCATGTCATTATACATTCGAATTGACTTTAGGTTGGCAGTATCAAGGAAGATTTTCATTTTCTGCTCCGAGCCTCCTTTACAGCCTTTGCTATATTAATTGATGATATTCCATACTTTTCAAGTAATTGTGGAATTTCGTTGTCTCGCGCAGACTCGCCAAACTTGTCCTGAACTCCAATTCGCTTTATCCGCACAGGATATCGCTCTGACACCACTTCTGATACTGCAGAGCCAAACCCGCCCATCACATTATGTTCTTCACATGTAACAATGCAACCAGTTTCTCTTGCTGCTTTTTCCAAAAGATTTTCATCAATTGGTTTTATCGAAAATCCATCAATCACTCTACAAGAGATCTTTTCTTTTTTTAGTGAATCAGCAGCATCAAGTGCCATCTTTACTGTAATACCGCAAGCTGCTATGGTACAGTCAGTGCCATCACGCAAAACAATTCCCTTTCCTATCTCAAAGTCTTGTGACTCTTGGTGGACTAGAGGTGTTGAGGATCTTGCCATCCTCATATAGTGTGGTCCGTATCTTTGTGACATTATCCATGTAAGCTTTGATACAGCTATAGTATCTGCTGGAATCAAGACAGTAAGATGAGGAATTGCCCGCATGATAGCAATGTCTTCTATTTGTTGGTGTGATCCACCATCTGCTCCAACTGAAATCCCGCCATGAGATACAACAAGTTTTACATCTAGCCCATTTTTGTCAACACGTGACGGATATGCAATTGCGTTTCGTATCTGATCAACGCATCTACCTGGCAGAAATATTGCATATGTGCTTGCAAAGGCAACTTTTCCAGCATATGCTAGTCCCGCAGCTACTGAAACAAGATTTGCCTCTGCGATTCCAACATTAAAAAATCGATCTGGAAACGCTTTTCCAAATGAAGCTGTTTTGAGTGAATCTGTAGTGTCAGCTCCTAATACGACAACGTTTTGATTTTCCTTTCCAATCTCAATTAGCGTTTTTCCGTATTCTGAACGCATATCTGTTAAAACTTCACTCAAGTGTATCCAAGCTCCTTTGCCATCTGAATCAGCTGAGTTTTCTTGTCCCCAATCAAATGCAGCTCAATCCACTTGTTTACCAAATCTTTTCCGCCAAGATCATATGCTTTTTTTATCAAAAGTTTTCGTCTTGCCTTCAAGATTTCTTTTCTAAAATCAGCAATAACACCACGAACGTCTTTTTGTCCAATTATTGCAGAGCCACCAACAAAGGCTCGTGCACCATCTACAAAGCACTGGCCAACGTTGTTTAGATCAACGCCTCCATCAGCCTCAATAAAGCCATCAAATTTGTGTTCTGCTAGAAGCTTGACAAGATTTTGTGTTTTTTGATGTGTTAACTCGATGTACTTTTGTCCAGACTTTCCTGGAACAACTGACATTACGATTAGCTGATCCAAGTCTAACAAAAACTGAAAAGACCATTCTGGCAGCTCTGTATCAGGATTTATTGCAAGACCAGCGCCGACTTGGTTTTGTCTTAGGGTATCTCGTATCTCGCCAAAGCTTGACTCGTCACAGACTTCGGCATGAACTGTAATTATATCGCAGCCAGCATTGATGTAGTCTGTGACATGCTTTACTGGTTCGTTTATCATAAGATGTGCATCAAATGGAATCACAGTATACGGTCTTAGCTCCTTTATTTTGTTATGATCAAATGTTGTGTTTGGGACAAACTGTCCATCCATTACATCAAGGTGGATATAGTCAGCTCGTCCTTCAGAACATCGCTTGACTTCGTTTTCAAGGTTTGTCATATCACCTGCAATAATTGATGGCGCAATCATAAACTGGCAGTCAAGCTCCAGATCAATTATTGGCGCAATCTCTTTTTTTGGCGCAACGCCATGCCACTTTGGGTTGTCCTCCATGTGCTCGACTCCTTTTCCCTTGACTGTCCTTGCAACTATAATTGTTGGAACATTTTTTGTCTGAATTGCTTTTTTTAGTGCAACATCAATCTGCTCTATTCTGTGGCCATCGATTTCAATTACATTCCATCCAAAGGATCTCCACTT
>JACOWO010000067.1 GCA_016176745.1 Nitrosopumilales archaeon | reverse complement strand
ACATCAAAGGAACTAATTTTATCATTTTTTGATAATTTTTGAAGCACATCATAAGATAGATTATTTGTCTTGTTGGTTCTTATCTTATTTAGTATCTTTACATCCAAAATGTAAATGCCAAGACACTCTGACATTTGCAGATTGATTATCGGCTTTTCTCTGAACTCTTTTATGATTCCATCTTTTACTATTGCAAAACCTGTCTCTTCGTTTCGTGTATTTCTTGTTGCAATACAAACAAGGCTCTTTTTTTCTTTGAACTGTTGAAGCATTTTTTTAAGATCAACGGCACATAGATTATCTACAAACCACAGCAAAAACTCACTTGTCTTTCCTAGTTTTTTTGAAACATGGACAAGATCTCCTGCAGTTCCGCTTTGAGAGTCTTGAACAAAAGTAACCTTTTTTCTAAACGCAATATTTTCAAGATAGTTCTGTATTTGTCCTCCAAGGCCCTTAAAATCAGAAACTATGAGAATTTCATCTATGAACTTGAATGAACCTATGTAATTTATGATATAATGAATCAAGGGCTTGCCATTTATTGGAATCATGGCCTTTGGAAAAAAATCAGTATAGGGCTTTCCCCTTGTGCCCTTGCCGCCTGCTAAAATTACCGCTTTCACGTTCTAACGATATGACTTTTGCTTTCTTCTTCTTGCCCCAGGTCCGCCAAATTTCTTTGGTTCCTTTCTTCTTGCATCGCCACTTATGAGATACCTGTCAAATTCGTTAATTCTTTTTTTAATATCTTCTCTTACAGACTTGGAAAGTGGATGGTCTTTTGGCTCTTTTCTTGATTTTGTAAAACCTATGAGTGCTCTAGATATTGCAGTAGCTGCAGCACTAGATTGTCCCATAAAACCACCGCCCTTGACTCTAACAGAAATATCCACCTTGTTTCTAACATCGCCAGAAACCTCAAGTGGAGACAAAATAACCTCTCTTGCTGTCTCTTGCTGAACCATCTCTACAGGTACATTGTTGATTCTGACCTTTCCAGTTCCCTTGGAAATAAACACATGGGCTCTTGCAGTTTTTCTTGTAGCAAAGTAAATTTCAGTTTTTGTAGTCATCTATTCCATCCTACGTTTTGTCCAAGCTCTGTCATTGTAGTATAATTTGATACAGACCTTGTTATTTTTGCATCATCAAATTGAATCTTATCAAGGCCTTTTAGCTCACTTGGAACGCCAATATGTGCACGAAGGCGCTTGAATGCAGATATCCCACTTGATTTTTTACGCGGTAGCATACCTCTTACCATTTTACTGATTATGGTGTCTGGTCTTCGTGGGTGAAATGGACCAAACTTTGGATTTATGATACTTGAAATCTCGAGAAACTTTTTGTATTCTTCCATTATGTTTCGCTTATTGCCACTAATCATAATGTTTTCACAATTTACAATAGATACTCTGTTGCCATCAAGCAACAGTTTTGCAACATGTGAGCATAGTCTTCCTGCAATGAGATTTGTGCCATCCACTACAATGGTTTTAACAGTTTTTTGCTGACTTTGTGTTTCTTGTTTAGCCAAGTACTTTTACTCCCTTTCCTGTAGGAAATTTTTCAATAATTTCCTTATAGCTGATAATTTTGCCACCAGCATCTATGATTTTTTTTGCTGCAGTATTTGATATTGAAAACGAAGACACGGTTATTTTGTGGGAAATGGTTCCCATGCCAAGGACTTTGCCAGGATGAAATACCACATCGTCTTCTTTTGTAAACTCGTTAATCTTATTCACGTTAATTGCACGTCGTATAGATGAAGGCTTCAAAGCAAGCTCAGCCATCTTTGACCAAATAGGTGCATCATTTTTTGTTGATGCATGTTTAAGATCTCTTGCCATGTGTAAAACTATTGGATTAGTCATTTGGATAATGGCTTTTTTAAACCCAAATATAATATGTTATGCTTATTTGAGTTCGGCTAAAAGCATCTTGAACTCTTCAAGACGTTTTGATAATTCGCTAATGCCATCAACAAGTATACGTTCTGGAGACAAGGCTCCGGTAGTTTCAACTGTTAAAACATGTTCATCTTCTTTTTCAGTTGGAATAAGTGTAGCTATGTTTGACGCATTCCACTTTGCATGTTCGAGTCCACGACCTAACCTTGCATAAGCTTCAATTTTGATTCGTTGACCTGGCGCAATCTGAACTATTGGTATCTTATCAGATACTGGCTTTACAGTATCATCTTCTGAAGTGATCTCGCCTGACATTACAGTCCTTGTTGTATCTGTATCACCAGAATCGATCATTAACATCACTCTACAATTTGAACAACCTGTTTCACTATGACACTCGCAATTTGATGGCTCTACATATTTTGAAAGATCTGTCTTTAGTGGAATCATGCCAAGTCTGTGGGCAACTCCCTCATCTGCCAATACTGAAGAATTTTCGATAATGTCTACTGTATCAATCGCAAATACAGGCACTCCATTTAAGCAAATTCGTCTCAACGCATTTGCATACTGTAGTGGTATGTTTTTCAGCTTGACAGATATTCGTTGCTTATCTTGACTTAATACTTCCAAAGAATACAATATTTATGAAAAGCTCTAAAGTCCAAATAAAAATCTAGCGAGATATAACGCATAAATAAATACAAAAGTTTCTTACTTATCCTGACTAGTCATGACAGATAAGGTATCAGTTGTCAGATATTCATTTGAAGGCGAGAAATTTGAGATCCTAGTCAAGCCTGATCCTGCCTTGGAATACAAACTTGGAAAAAGAAAGGACGTATCAACTGTTCTAGTTTCAGACGAAGTTTACTCTGATTCAAGTAAAGGTACACGTGCCTCAGCAGAAAAACTGCTAAAGGCATTCAAAACACAAGATACAGCCGCAGTCATAGAGAGAATTCTTCAAAAAGGTGAACTAAACCTAACAACTGAACAACGACGCAAGATGGTTTTAGAAAAAAGAAAACAGATAGTTGAATTTATTGCTAAAACATATGTTGATCCGCGCTCGCATCTCCCACATCCTCCACTTCGAATCGAGCAAGCACTAGATGATGCTAGAGTCTCAATTGATCC
>JACOWO010000066.1 GCA_016176745.1 Nitrosopumilales archaeon | reverse complement strand
GCAAAAGGAATTGCTGGAGGAGTACCAATGGGTGCAACACTTGTACGACCAGACATACTGGCTTGCATGCAAAAAGGAGAACACTCTTCAACGTTTGGTGGAAATCCACTTTCATGTGCAGCAGGAATTGGTGCAATTCAAGCACTTACCAAAGATGGCCTAATTGAGAATGCTGCAGAGATGGGAAAAATATTCATCAATGAACTTGAGCGACTAAAGGAAAAACACAAGATAATCAGAGAAATCAGAGGCAAGGGACTCATGATTGGTGTTGAGCTAAAATTTGAGGTAAAAGACATTTTGCTTGAAGGAATTCAAAAGGGTGTTTTGCTTCTATATTCAGGAAAAAACATCATTAGGTTGTTGCCACCGCTTGTAATTACAGAAGAAGATATAACAAAAGTAATAGAGATCCTAGATGTATTGCTAAGTAAAGAAGAGGAACGAAAAAATGTACGCTGATAAAACGGATGAGAAAATAATAGAGTTTTTGCGAGCTGATTCAAGAGAATCATTTGTAGATATTGGAAAAAAGCTAAAGCTTTCAGAGTCTGCTGTACGAAGAAGAGTGAAAAATCTTGTTGACTCAGGAATCATAAAAAAATTTACAGTAGAGATTGGTGAATCAAATACAACAAGTGCTATAGTTTTGATTTCTGTAGAGTCATCAATGGATACATCAAAAGTATCAGCAAGGCTAACAAAACTTGAAGGCGTCAAGACAGTCTATGAAATTACTGGACAGTACGACATTGCCGTAATTATTCGTGCACCAAACATCACAGAGATTAACAGCAGCATTGACTCATTAAGAAAAATTCCAGGCGTTTCAGACACAAATACAGTCATTATTCTTCGTACAATAACCTAAAAACGAGATTAGGATCTCATCTAATCAATATTAACGAAACTAGGATCAACATCATAGAAAATAGCCGAATTTAGTACGAATATCTTTATATTCTGATAGAATTGGCTCTAAATTAGCAATGAATGATCCGAATTACTATGCAGATCAGCATAATGCATATAATAAAAGTCAAAAAAAGATCCGAGTCCTAGATAGTACGCTACGAGAAGGCGAGCAACATCCAGGTGTCACCTTCACAAACAAGCAAAGAATCCAGATCGCATGGATGCTTGACTATTTTGGAGTCGATCAAATCGAAATTTCACCTATTGTCTCACGAGATCATTTCGAGGCAACAAAAACTATCATAAAGCAAGGACTAAAGGCAGACATTGTTGCACATGTAAGGGCGCTAAAACAAGATGTAGATGTTGCGCTAAAATGTGATTCCATATGGACTGCAACATATCTTGGAATATCAGATGTTCATCTCAAAGATAAATTAAGAATAACAAGAGAAGAGGCACTTGAAAGGGCAGTTGAGACAGTAGAATATGCAAAATCACATGGACTCAAGATGAGATTTACTGTTGAGGATGGAAGTAGAGCAGACCCCAAGTTTTTGATTAAAGTTTGTAAAGCAATCGAAGAGGCAGGAGTTGATAGAATAAGCATCCCAGATACAGTTGGAATAATGCGACCAATTGGGATGTACAACCTAGTCAAGATGGTACGTGAAAACATCAAAACCCCACTTGATGTTCACTGTCATAACGATATTGGATTTGCACTGGCAAATGCATTTGCAGGATGTGATGCAGGAGCTGATCAAATTCATACAACAATTGATGGGATAGGTGAGCGAACAGGCATTCCATCTCTTGCAGAGACTGCAGTTGCCTTAACCTACCTATACAAATCACCAAATGATTTCAGACTAGATATGTTAGTTGATCTTTCAAGACTAATCGAACAATACACATCAATTAGACCATACGATTCAAAACCAATAGTTGGAACATCTGCATACAAACACAAGGCAGGTACACACCTAGCTGCAATTCTAAAAAATCCTGCAGCGTATGAGCCAATATCGCCAAGCGTTGTTGGAAACAGACGTAGAATAGTATTTGGTGAGCTGGCTGGAAAAACAGGTGCTGCATACCTCATGTCACTTCTTGGACTAGCCAAAAATATTGATGATGCAAAGGCAGTTGCTGCAGGACTAAAGAATCTACGCATGGGTGATCTTATCGAGATACCATTAGAGGATAGACTTGAAAAAAAGATAATTAATGACAAAAAAATGATGAAACTGGATGAAGAAAAATGACAAAATGTACTGAATGTGATGCAAATATTCCGGTTCCCAAAGATGCGTTAGAAGGGGAACTTGTAACATGTCCTGATTGTGGGGCAAGCTATGAGCTTGTAAAAGGCACTGACGGTTTTGGGCTAAAGCCTGCTCAAGCCGTTGGCGAGGACTGGGGGCAGTGAATCCTGTCATCACAGTTCTTTATGACACCATCCGTTGGGAAGAAAAAGCCCTACTAGACGCAAGTAAGAAAAAAAACATTAACTTGCAGATGGTTGATTGTAAAAAACTATTCTTAGAGTTAGAGAAAAAAAAAGACGATTTAGGAACAGTCCTTCAGCGTTGTGTAAGCTACTATAGGAACATCCACTCCACTGCTGCACTCGAAGGAATGGGTGTAAATGTGATAAACTGTCTTTATACTGGAATCTATGCAGGAAACAAGCTGTTCACACATATGCTGTTAAAAAAACATGGAGTACCAATACCTTATGCTACAGTAGCATTTTCAAAAGAGGCTGCACTGGAGTCACTTGAGCAAAATGGATATCCAATGGTGATAAAGCCAACAGTTGGTAGCTGGGGCAGAATGATCTCAAAGCTAAACGACAAGGACTCTGCAGAAGGAATTATCGAAAGTAGGGAAAGGATGTATCCTATCTATCAGGTACATTATCTAGAGGAATTTGTAAACAGACCTCCACGTGACATTAGGGCAATCATGATAGGAGATGAGATCGTTGCTGCAATTTACCGATATTCTGGCGATGAAATGGAAGATATATGTATCAAGGCAAAAAATGCAGTCCAAGGACAAATAGTAGGAGTAGATTTGATGGAAAGTAAAGACAAAGGACTAGTAGTTCATGAGGTTAACAACACAACTGAATACAAAAATACAGTCAGAGTATGTGGTATAGATATTCCATCATTGATGATAGATTACGCATTAAATTCGAACAAATAGAAATGGACTCTGTATTTACAATTACTCCTAGATTCTCAGTAAAGATGCTAGAAAAAGCTTTGAGGCTTTACACACCATCACTTTCAGAAAAGCCAATGGCAGATTTTCTTGCAGACAAGTGCGATGATCTAGGATTTGAAGACATACACACAGATGAGGTAGGAAACCTCATTGCAATGAAAGGGTCAGGCTCACCTAAGGTTCTTTTGTGTGGCCATATGGATACAGTACCTGGAAAAATAAAGGTAAGAAAGGAGGGAAACTATCTCTATGGTCGCGGTGCATCTGATGCAAAAGCACCACTAATGGCAATGCTGTTTGCTGCATCTACAATTCAAAATAATAATGGCACCATAATGTTTGTTGGCGCAGTAGATGAGGAAGGAAACGCAATTGGAGTAAAAAATCTTGTAACAAAAAAACTAGATATTGATTATGCGATATTTGGTGAGCCAAGCGGTCTCAAGCAGGTAACCATTGCATACAAGGGACGAATCGCAATAAATCTAAAGGTAGATGTTGGAAACAGCGCACATGCAAGTGCACCATGGCTTTCAAAAAATGCAATCGAGGAATCACTGATTTTTACGCGAGACCTAAGAAAAGTGCTAGAAGAAGGACAGGACAAGAAAAACAAGGGAATGATGCTTACTGTAGCACTAACAGAGATACGTGGAGGTACAAGCCATAACATAATCCCACAACAGTGTGATGCAATAATGGATATTAGAATTCCAGTTGACATGAACTGTAAAATGGTTGAAGAAAAAATTGCAAACTCTGTTCAAGAAGTTTCAAAGAAACGTCAAGTTGAGGCATTTTACTCAATACTAGATGAGACAGAACCTTTTGAAGCTCCTCACAACTCACCACTTGTTCGTGCATTTACACTTGGAGTCATGGACGTAGAGCACACACGACCAACACTTATCCGAAAGACAGGAACAGGCGACATG
>JACOWO010000023.1 GCA_016176745.1 Nitrosopumilales archaeon | reverse complement strand
TCATAACTGAAGAAATTGCAGAAGAGATTGTAGCTAAAGAGCTTGAGCAGAAAAAGCCAAGAACAGAAACTGAACAAATTTTGTTTGAAGCAGAACAAATGAAGAGTCTTGAGACACTAGAAGAAGTAGAGGAGAAGCTAAAGTAATGGCACACCTCAAAATGAAGACAATTCGAGAGCTAAACGAGACTGATCTTAAAGGTAGACTAGATCAGCTACGAACAGATCTAGTAAAATTAAACGTAGAATCCGCCAAAGGCACGCTGCGAAAAGACAGCGGAAAAATAAAGCCACTAAAAAGAGACATTGCACGAGTTCTTACAAGATTAAATGAGATGAAAAAGAAATGATTACACAAGAAAATATTGCGCTTCATGAGCTAATCGGACTAGACACCGAAATTTTGGATTCATCAAACAAGCAGATTGTAGGATTATCTGGTAGAATAGTTGATGAGACAAAATCAATGTTCACACTTGACACAAAAAGCGGGCTAAAAATGATCCCAAAACATAACAGCAAATGGCAATTCAAACTAGATGACACACAAGCTGTTCTAGATGGCGCCATACTAAACCGACGACCACATGATCGACTGGGGGCAAAGCTATGAGCAGAAATATTGGATTACCTGCCAGTACCCCAAAATCAGAATGTACTGACTCTCATTGTCCATTTCATGGAAATCTGTCAGTGCGTGGAAAACTGTTTGAAGGAACAGTAGTTAGCGCAAAGGCAAGAAAAATGGTTGTAGTGCAACGAGAAACTCCAAAATATCTTGACAAGTTCAAAAGATATGCAAGAAGCAAGAGTACAATTCATGCATTTGCCCCATCATGTCTTGCAATACAAGAAGGCAATAAGGTAGTAGCAGCAGAATGTCGACCACTGTCAAAATCTGTCTCCTTTGTAGTAGTGGAGGTTAAATCTTAATGTCAACTAAAAGTCGTGCAGTATCTGCAAAAGGCGTTGAAGAATTTAGGCCATATGTAACACGTGCCTTGCCACTAGGTGCACAGATAAGATGTGCAGACAATACTGGTGCAAAAATTATTGAAATTGTTATGGTACAGAAAACAAAAACACGCGTTTCACGAATGCCTGCAGCTGCAGTAGGTGATTTTGTAAATGTTGTAGTAAAAAAAGGGCCAGCTGAGCTGCGAAAACAAGTCTATGGTGCTGTGATTATCAGACAAAAATATCCAATTCGAAGACTAAACGGAATACGTGTATCCTTTGAAGACAATGCTGGAGTTCTTGTTACTCCAGAAGGCGAAATAAAAGGAACTGACATCAAGGGCCCTGTTGCGGCAGAGGCTTCTGAAAAATGGCCAAGAATAGCAAACTTGGCATCAATGGTGGTATAAAATGAAGCCGACAAAAATTAGAAATCTCCAGCTTTATCAAGCACCATATCATGTGCTAAGCAAACAGCTTGGAAGTCATCTTTCAAAAGATCTAAGGCAAAAGTATGGCACAAGAAGCATTCGTGTAACAATTGGCGATACTGTTCGAGTGTTGCGTGGCGAATTCAAGGGAGTTGATGGAAAGGTAAAGGAAGTAAATACTTTAAAAAGAGCAGTTACAATTGAGGGAATAAAAAAAGAAAAACTAAAGGGAGGACAATTTGATGTCTACATCCATTCTTCAAATCTACTTGTAACTGAGCTAAACACAAGCGACAAGTGGCGTATTCAAAAACTAGAAGGAACAAAGTCCAAGGTCTCAAAGCAAAAAGAAGCAAAACCAAAAGAAGAAATCAAGCTAAAAGAAGAAACTAAACCCAAAGTGGTAGAAGAAAAACAAAAAGCACCACAAACTGAACCAAAACCAAAACAAGAAGCAAAACCTAAACCTGCCACAAAAACACCAAAGACTAAAACAGCGCCAAAAAAACCAAAAAAAGAATTAAAGGAAAAAAAGGGTGAAAAATAAATGGTAAGCATAGCAGGTAGCAAAAAACTAAAACGACAAATGGCGCCAACGTTTTGGGGCATTACAAGAAAAGACAAGCGATTTGTTGTAACGGTAAGGCCTGGGCCTCACTCAAAACATTCTTCAATTCCAAGCGCAGTCATGGTTCGTGACACACTAAAGCTCACAAAATCCCTCAGAGAATCAAAATCTGCAATTTATGGAGGAAAAGTCACTATTGATGGAGTAAAGCGCAAGTCACTTCATCACGGGATAGGGCTGATGGATGTTATTGAATTATCTGGCGTTTCAGATATTTACAGACTAGTTCCACATGGAGGACATGTGCTAAAGCCATTAAAGATTTCAAATACAGAAAAATCAAAAAAACTAGTCAAGCTTACAAGTAAAACTACAATAAAAAACAAAAAGACACAGCTAGGATTTCATGATGGCCGTTCTATGATCTCAGATACTGATGTTAATGTAGGTGATTCTTGTTTAATTCAAGTTCCTGAACAGAAAATTTTGGAAGTAATAAAATTAGAAAAAGGCGCTCAAGTTATAGTTACAAGAGGAATAAATGCAGGACAGGTTGGGGCAGTTGCAGAGATAAGAGCAGGTACATACATTCTACCAAAGCGAGCACTAATTTCACTTGGAGAAAGAAAGATCGAAATTCCTCTAGATCTTGTCATGGCAGTAGGAAAAGAAAAACCTGTCATTCAAGTTCGGTGAGAAACATGGCGCAGCAAACTCAATCTCTGATGAAAACAATTACGCTTAACAAAGTTGTATTGAACATGGGCGTTGGAAAGTCAGGGGATGCAATCGAGGTTGCAAAAATTGCACTGGATCAAATCTCTGGCAAAAAGTCCTGTGCAAGAGATGCAAAAGAAACACAAAGAGACTGGGGTGTGAGAAAAGGTGAACCTATAGGCGTTGCAGTAACTATTAGGGGCAAAGATGCTATTGCACTCTTGAAACGACTCTTTGAGGCAAAGGGAAATAAAATTAAAGGTTCATCATTTGATGATTTTGGCAATCTCTCATTTGGAATTAAAGAACATATCGATATTCCTGGAATAAAGTATGAGCCAAAAATTGGCATACTTGGATTAGATATTGCAGTAACACTAGCCAGACCTGGATTTAATATTAGACTTAGAAGTCGTCATAAGGCAAAGGTTGGCAAGACTCATAGAATTTCACATCAAGAAGCACAAGAATTTCTAACTCGCGAGTTTGGATTGGAGATAG
>JACOWO010000061.1 GCA_016176745.1 Nitrosopumilales archaeon | reverse complement strand
GATGAAAAGCCAAAAGCCTCAAGTTTCAAAAATAGATATGGATGTTACAGGTGGAATGAGACGCAAGATTGAAGAGGCAATAAGGATCTCAAGGCTTGGCCTTGATGTCTTTTTTGTAAACGGGAACAAGCCACAAAGGATAGTTGATGCCATAAAAAGAAAAAAATTTGAAGGAACATTGTTTCGAGGAATATAACATGGAAGAATATGTCATACTAGTTGATAAAAACGACAATTCTATAGGCAGAGAAGAAAAGATGAAATGTCATCTGCCAAACGGCAAGCTTCACCGAGCTTTTACAGTGTTAATCTTTGACAAAAAAGGAAGACTTCTTTTAACAAAGCGAAGCAATGTCAAGATGCTTTGGCCAGATGACTGGGATGGAACGGTTGCAAGCCATCCAAGAGAATCAGAATCCTATGTATCATCAGCAGAGCGTAGATTGCCTGAGGAGATCGGAATATCAAGCAAGCTTGACTATCTATTCAAGTTTGAGTATCATGTTCCTTACAAAAACATTGGATCTGAAAACGAAATCTGTGGAACCTTGATTGGAATACTAGATGAGTCTTCAACAATCAAGCTAGTCAAAGACGAAATAAGTGATACTGCGTGGATTACGCCTAAGGAATTAATGAATAATCTCAAAAAAACACCCGAAGTATACTGTCCGTGGATGTTGATTGCACTATATTTACTACCTTTCTCAGAAATACAAATGCTAAACAAATATCAAGCTATTTTGTCAGAGTGGATAAAAAATGACATAAAAAACGCATTAAATCTTTCAATAAAGTTTCATCTATCTGATAACAACTGGAGGCTTGTTAATTGAACTCTATTGAAAAAAATGCAAAAATCGTAAACCGATATCTTGTTTCAAAACTAAAAGGAACCCCACATGATCTGTACAGTGCTGCATCACATCTTATTGTAAGTGGTGGAAAACGCCTAAGACCATACATGGTTATGAAAAGCTGTGAGATGCTTGGTGGTAAGACAAAGAATGCCATCAATGCAGCTAGCGCAATTGAGATGGTCCACAACTTTACGCTGGTCCATGATGATATTATGGATAACGATGAGATGCGTCATGGAGTTACTACAGTTCATAAAAAATTTGGAATGCCTATTGCAATTTTAGCTGGAGATGTACTATTTTCAAAAGCGTATCAAGTTGTTTCATCAACAAGTCTGTCAAGTAGTTCTGTAATTGAGCTCGTATCAAGGCTTGCTAAATCCTGTGTTGATGTGTGTGAGGGCCAGCTATTAGATATCAGTATGGCAAATAGTGAGAAAATACCATCACAATCACAGTATATCAAAATGATAGAAAAAAAGACGGCAGCACTTTTTGAAGTGTCATGTGCAATGGGTGCCATTTGTGCGAATGCAAAACGAAAAGATGTTTCAAATCTTTCAAGCTTTGGAAAAAACCTAGGTATTGCATTTCAGATAACTGATGATCTGATTGGAGTTTTAGGTGATTCAAAGGTCACAAAAAAACCTGTTGGAAATGACCTAAGAGAAGGAAAAAAGTCGCTTCCAATACTTTTAGCAATAAATCGTGCAAAGAGTGAAAACAAGGAAATTATCTTAAAGGCATTTGGTAACTCCTTTGCAACGCAGGATGATATCGAAAAGGCACTCAAAATAATTCGTAGGCTAAAAATTGAAAAAACGGTTAGGCGCCAGGCTCAATCGTACGCACAAAGGGCAAAAAAGTCGATTCAATCCTATTCAGGCTCGGCAAAAAAGGATCTTCTCGCACTATTGAGTTTTGTAGTAAAAAGGAGTTTGTAATTTGGATGACGAATTAAAAAGGCTGGTAAGAAAGGTTGCACTACAAAATGCCTTTGAGCATGACGGACAAACAAGAGATAAGATAGTTTTATCAAAGATTCTTGGAACACGACCTGAGCTTCGAAACAGGGTAAAAGAAATTAATGCCGAAATTTCTGCAATAGTGTCAGATGTAAACAAGCTTTCCCTTCAACAACAACAGTCTGAAATTGAAAAAAACTTTCCAGAGCTATTAGCTTTAAAAGAAAAAATAGAGGAAAGAGTTGGCCTGCCACCACTAGAGAATGCAGAAAATGGAAAAGTTGTTACACGGTTTCCACCAGAACCAAATGGATATCCCCATATTGGTCACGCAAAGGCAGCAATAATTGATGAAGAATACGCAAGGATGTATAACGGAAAGCTCATTTTACGATTTGATGACACAAATCCAGAAAACGAGCGCCTAGAGTATTATGCGGCAATAAAGGTAGGCCTCGATTGGCTTGGAGTAAAATACGACAAGGTAAAAAACACATCAGATGATATTGAATTAATTTATCAAAAAGGACTTGAGTTAATCAACTCTAGTACTGCATATGTTTGTACATGCAAACAAGAAGTAATTAGCAAAAATAGACGAGAGATGAAATATTGCAAGTGTAGTACACTTGATCAAAACCAAAACAACGATCGATGGAAAAAAATGTTTGACAAGTTCAAGGCAGGTGAGGCAATAGTCAGGTTTCGTGGTAATATGTCATCAGAAAATACTGTAATGCGTGATCCGGTTTTGTTTAGAATAATAGATGGAAAGCATCCGTTGCTTGGTAATAGGTATAGAGTATGGCCAAGCTATGACTTTGCAGTTGTAATAGAAGACAGTATAGATGGAGTAACTCATGCGTTTAGAACAAAAGAGTACGAGCTTCGAAACGAGCTATATTACGCAATTCTTGATGCCCTAAAGCTAAGAAAACCAAAGATGATGGAATTTTCAAGGTTAGAGTTTAAGGGCATGCCTGTCTCAAAGCGAGTTTTAAAGCCTCTAATTGAGTCTGGCAAGGTTTCATGGTATGATGATCCACGTTTGCCTACGCTTGAGGCCCTAAAAAGACGCGGAATAACACCTGAGGCAATTAGAAAGTTTGTCTTGTCTTTAGGATTTACAAAAGCAGACACTCTAGCACCGTTTGATGTTCTAGAGTCATTTAATCGAAAGATAATTGATGAACAAAGCACAAGATTGTTTATGGTAAAAGACCCAAAAAAGCTAGTTGTAACAGGTTTGCCTACCTCTACTATTACTATTCCAAATCATCCAACAAAAGATTTGGGAAAACGAAATGTTACAGTTGATGAAAACTTTTACCTTTCCTTTGATGATACAAAGGATCTAAAACCTGAAAGCAAGATCAGGCTAATGGGCATTGGAAATGTGCAAATCAAAACTGTTTCAGATCACTTGACAGGCCAATATACAGGAGACGAACTAGTAGAAGAGATCCTAAAAGTACAGTGGGTCTCGCAAAAAAACTATCAAAAATTAAAAATCCAGATACCAAAGGCACTTTTTATTGATGATAATTTTAATGAAGACAGTCTAGAAGAAATCGAGGTTTATGTAGAGCCATACTTTCTTGAGCTAAAGGAAGGATCAGAAATCCAGTTTATCAGATTTGGTTACTGTAGAAAGGAATCAGCGAGCTTAGCGATTTTTACACACAAGTGATATCAGATGAAGATAGCAAGACTTGCATATTCGGATAAAGAAACGTATGGTTTTGTAAAAGATGGTAAGGTAGCAACAAAGGATCACATCATAATAGAGACTGGAGTTCCACTCCCACAGACAATAAAGGATTTTCTTTTTGATGGCTGGTTTGATGAAATAAAAGATAACGTTTCAAAAATTTCCTACAACGAAAGCCTTTCTAACTTTAAGTTGCTTGCACCAATACCAAATCCACCAAAAATTATCTGTCTTGCCTTCAACTATACTGATCACGCAAAGGAGCAAAATTTCACTGCGCCAAGTGACCCAGTCATTGTTATAAAACCACGAACTACACTTACTGGTACAAATTCCGATATTGTTTGTCCCTCATTTGTAAAACAGCTTGACTATGAGATCGAGCTTGCGCTAGTCATTGGAAAGGATTGCAAAAATGTGTCTGAATCAGATGCAAAAGATGCAATATTTGGCTATACCATACTAAATGATGTTTCTGCTAGAGACATACAAATGTCAGATAAACAGTATACGCGTGGTAAGGCCTTTGATACATTTGCTCCTTGTGGACCTTGGATTACTACAGCAGATGATATATCCAATCCTCAAGATCTCAAGATGATAACAAAAGTAAATCAAGTCACAAGACAAAACTCGTCAACATCAAAAATGTCACTAAAAATTCCATCCATTGTATCAAAGTTAAGCAAAATCATGACACTTGAAAAAGGCGATATTATTTCTACTGGAACACCATCGGGGGTTGCCCTAAACAATCCAGGTATTGATTTTCTAAAAGATGGTGATAAAATAGAAATGGAAATTGAAGATTTAGGCAAATTAGAAAATACTGTAAAGGTTGTAGGTTAATCCAAATTTTTTGTCATGTGATAAAACGCTAGTCTTTTTTCAAGACCATGATAAGATGGTAGTTTTTTCGTAGTCAGTATCTGAATTCGTTCAAATTTTTTTTTCATATGTCAAGTTTTGGATGTAGGGAAGAATTTTTTTGAGGCCAGACTTTGTTGTGTAAATTAAAGTAAGCATCATAGTTTTTTCAAAGTGATCCGATTCTGTAATGATTCCCAATGAATCAATGCGGTTTTGATCTTTTGATATTATGATTTTCCTTTCTTTTATCAGTGAAGAAGTGGTTTTAGCATCTAGTGGCAACCACCTCCATGATTTAATATAAAATTCTGAAGATGTAAGAAGTATCCTCACTTCTTTAGCTGATTTTACTTGTTGTGCATTGATTGAGATATGTTTTTTTGGAGCAAGAAAGTAATAGTCCCATTTTTCTTTTCTAGTATAATGTAGCTTTGCTGCAAGCTTAAGTGACTTGAGGTTTTTTGATTCAATCAGCATTGAAGATAATGTGCAGTCATTCTTTTTTGCTATAGCTTCTGCTTTTGTCACAAGTTTTTTTGCATATCCTTTTTGCCTGTAGTTTGGATCAACTCGTATGCCTTCAATCCATACCAGTTTTTCATTCTTTATGATAAATGCATGGCATATAGCTACGGGATGTTTGTTTTCACAAAGAACAAAGAAATTCCCTTCATCAAGCCAGTCATCCCAAACGTAGTGAATATAGTCACCCCAAGAAAATGTCGATTTACAAAAATCAAGGATTATTTTTTTGTCTGAAGGTAATGCGTTTCTTATTGTTTGTTGCACAAATAAGAAAAATTATTAAGAATACTTTAACGAAACCCTCTATGGGAAAGGTAATTGTTGCCAAAACCTCAGATGTTGCGCCAGGCACATTACACAAGGCCTCAATTGATGGAAGAGAGATCCTTGTGGCTAATGTAGATGGGAAATATTATGCAATGGATGATACCTGTACCCATGCAGGCGCAAGTCTTTCTGAAGGAACGCTAGACGGCAACATAATTACCTGTGGTTGGCATGGTGCCCAGTTTGATTGCAAAAGTGGCAGGCTTGACAAATTTCCTGCAAAAATTAATAATTTAAAATCATACAATGTATCAGTAGAATCAGACAATATCTTTGTAGAGGTATAGTCAAAAGAGTTGGTGATATGATGTCAAGTAAAAAATCTCAAAATGAAGGCTCGTTTAATACTGCACTTGAAACGCTGAATCACATTGCTTCAAATCCATCAACTCCAAAAAATATCAGAAAAAGCATTTCAGATCTAATAACTGAGTTAAAGAACGAACAGTTTTCGATATCGGTAAGAGCATCAAACGCAATCAGCCAGTTAGACGATATTACACAGGATCCCAATATGCCATCCTATGTGAGAGTTACTTTATGGCAGGCAGTCTCTACACTTGAAAGCATAAGAGAATAAATTTCCAAAATCATTAATTTCTGATATTGAAAATCGAAGAATATCTCCAGTCTCTGCCACGGAAGATAATTTCAGGAGATGATGTACAGCTACCAACGCACGCATTTTTAGATATTTTCAAATTTGTTAAGATAAATGAAAATGATGTCTTTTACCATCTTGGATGTGGAAATGGTGCCGGAGTTTTTATTGCAAAAGAAGAATTTAATGTAAAAAAATCAGTTGGTATTGATTTAGATAGAGAAAAAATTACAGAGGCAAAAAAAACATTGGCAGAAAAAAAAATGCAAAACTGTCATTTTGTAAATGAAGATATTCTTTATTCTAAATTTGATGATGCAACTGTAGTTTTGTTTTGGTTTACAGATGAAAAAATTATTGAAAAAATGATTGAAAAGTTCAAGCAATTAAAAAAAGGCTGCAAGATAATTACAATTTGGGGGCCACTTCTAGGATTTCTTCCAGACAAGGTTAATTTTCCATATATTATAAACGAAGTACCGTTTAGGGAGGCAAAAGATCTACAAGAGCAGCTACTTGCAGTGTTTGATAAAAGATGCATCGATTTTGTAACTGCCTGGGAATATGCGGAACGCTACACAAAGGCAATCAGCGTACCCCAGTCAGAAAATGACAGGTTTCTAACCATAATACAGTCCCTTATAATTTGGATAAATGCAAAAAACCTTGGAGTTGCCTGTGGTGGGAAGATGCCACCTGCAATAAAAAACTACATTGGAATACTGCGCAATTTTTTCAATATCGAAGTTGAACATCTTTTAAAATAAGTCATATTTTTATTGTGAATTAGCCTTAGTTATTATGTGCAGGAACGAATCAACATCAACGTATCTGCAATAGACTATGACAAGACAAGTAAGGAGATAAAATCAACTTTATCTTTGCTTGAGGAGATGGTCCATGGTGAAGACGGTTTTATTATTACAGATTCAGAGTTTGCCTTTGGATGGCATTTTTATGTTGTATGTGTAAACAAGGACCTAGTACAAAAACTAGCCGAACAGATGGGATCTGATTTTGAGAAACTAAAGGGAAAGGGCTTGGAAAAAAAGTTTCTTACCTGGCTAACCAAAAAAGTTGAGAAAAAAAACCTAAAGGTAAAGCTTACCATAAAAGAGGAGATGGAGTCAAGTAAGTATGGTATTTTTTAAAAAAATTTAGAGCTGCTTTACTCTAAAAATGTACTTTAGTGGATGCCTAAAATAGTGATACATTACGTATCCAACAACTGTGATTGACGCACTTGTAACAAAATATACTACAGAATCAAACAACTACAAGTTCCCCTTTGTTAAATGGGAACTTGATACAATTACGAACCTGTTTTTCCATTTGACTGGAAGTTAAATAAATGGTTTAAAAATGTATGTATGTCTGTTATTAAAAATAAATGAAATTGTCAGAAAAAAGTACTGAAAAATTCATCAAAATTTGAAAGGCCCTCGAGGGGAATCGAACCCCTGCCCGGGGATCCACAGTCCCCTATACTAACCACTATACTACGAAGGCCAGCAAAAACAAATTGAATCGCTTCTGGTATTAATCTTAGCTAATTTTCAAATCTGGATACGAAATTAACCTTTTATTATTGCCCAATCTAAATTAGAATTATGAAAGGAAAAGGCTGGTTTATAGCGATGGCAATTGCTGTAGCAATAGTTTGGGTTGGCGTAAATTATCTATTACCATGGAAATAAAACCATAACATCACACTAGAAAATAACTAAATTGTTAGAAGAATTATTGGTCACCTTTAAATTCATATAAAAAATCAAAAAGCTTGAAATGAAAACAGACTTTCTTACAAGCAAGCTACGACCTCTAAGAAAGACAGGTCTTGATATCCAAGTTCCCAGACATCATGAGATTATTGAAGGTGATAAATTTTCATGGGTTGATCTGCAAAATCCTGATCGTAAAGATGTAGAAGAGCTTGCACAAAAGTATCATTTGAATTCATTAAACGTTGAAGACTGTATGACAAAATTTGAACTGCCAAAACTTGATGCCTACGATGATCATATATTTTTGATGTTGCATTTTCCTCCGCTTGATACCAAAAAAGGAATGCCAAAGTTTAGACAGATTTCTGTTTTTATGGGAAATGACTATCTTATAACAATACACCAAGGAGATTTCAAACCACTTGTTGATATGGTGCGAGTATGTAAGGAAAATACTGATCTGCATAGAAGACAGCGTCTTATGGGAAGGTCTGCAAGTTTTCTACTCCATGAAATAATTGATGTCCTAGTAGATGATCTGCTTCACATGGTCAGAAAAATATTAGGAAATCTTGATGACATTGAAGATATTGTTTTTGATGAACAAAGAACAGCTGCTAGGCAAATTTCGCTTCTTAGAAGAGAGATCACCACTTTAAGGCGAATTGTAAACCCACTAAAAAGACTGATTTTAGAAACAGGAAAACACATACAACGATTTGCAACTACGGAGGAAAACCTTGCGCTATATTTTGATGATGTAATAGATCATGTTGATAAGGTCATAGAAACACTTGAGGAGTCAAAGGAAACCATGGAAATTTACAAAGATACAGATTTCATGTTAAGCACAGAAAAATCAAACAAAATCCTTGCAGTTTTAACCATTTTATTCACTCTATCAATACCTGCTACTATTGTAACTCAGTTTTATGGCATGAACATAAACTTGCCAGGTGGACTAGAAACAGGCAGTTGGATACAACTTGGCCCATATACAACTATGATATTTGTGATCTTGGTTTCGGCAATTCCAACGGTACTAATGATATCATATTTCCGTAAATTGGGATGGTTTACTTCGTAATTGTAGTATAACATATTAATTTCAAATCTACTCAAAATAGCTGATATGAGCTGTTCTGGTGAAACTGTAGAGGTAAATGATCTAATACAGATCAGGCCAAAAATTATTCAGCAATTAAAAAAGGCAAAGTATGGAGTTGCTGATCACTCTACAGTAGAGTTGTGTCACTGGACAAAAAAATCTTTTAAAAATGAAGGTGATTGCTACAAGCACAAGTTTTATGGGATCTCAACACATCGCTGTATGGAGTTTTCTCCAGCTGGCATGTTTTGTGAAAACAGATGTGTTTACTGCTGGCGCCCGATGGAGTTTTATGATTCACTAAAAATGGAGCCTGACAAAGTAGCCGAACCAAGAGAAATTGTTACAAAACTAATGGAAGAAAGAAAAAAGTTAATTGTTGGTCACTATGGCGATCCTAGGCAAGACAGACAAAAGCTAGATGAATCACTGTTGCCAAGCCACTATGCAATTTCGCTTTCAGGCGAGCCAACAATGTATCCAAAATTACCAGAGTTGATAAAATATCTAAAATCACTTTCTCAAACAAAATCAATATTTCTTGTTACAAACGGCCAAGAGCCTGAAATGATTCAGAGATTACAAGACGAGGATGCATTGCCAACACAGATTTACCTTTCAACTAATGCTGGAGATTATGACTCGTTTATGCAAATAAACAGGCCAAGATACAAGGATTCATGGGAAAGATGGAACAAATCGCTTGATTTACTTTCAAGGCTTGATACACGAACAGTAATCAGAATTACTTTGATTCGCGATTACAATAATGGCGATGACATGATTCCTGCATTTGCTTCAATGATAAATCGTGCAAATGCCCACTTTATTGAGGTTAAATCCTACATGCATATTGGACGCTCAAGAAACAGACTAGAACGCGATAATATGCTCAGCATGGATGAGGTAAGACATTTTGCAACTGAGTTAGTAAAGCAAAGTGGCATATTTTCTGGGATGGATGAAAGCGAGATATCAAGAATTGTTATTCTTCAAAACAAAAAAAGATTCATCGATAGATGGATTACTGCCTACGCACAAACCAATTAGAAAATTTTCTCAAAGCAAGATATCTGTGTGAGATTTTATTTTTATTTTTCAATAAAGCGTAGGTCTTTTTTTGTCCTTGTGGAATAAAGATTGGATCATACCCCCAACCTTTACCATGTATTTTTTCTGAGATTTTCCCTTTCACTTTTATGTCAAACAAGGCTAGCTGTTTTTTATCACAATAAGCAATCACTGACTGGAAATTTGCAGTTCTTTTTTTATTTACAAGTTGTAAAATTCCGTTATTTCCAATTGTCTTGAATACATATGATGAAAATGGTCCTGGAAATCCACCAAGCGAATCAATAAACAAGCCATCATCTTCTACAATTACTGGTTTTTTACATTGATTAAATGCGTCAGTTACTTTATGTAATGCAATTTTTTTTATAGAATCACTTTGTATCTCCAATAATTTACAATTAAAAAATCCAAGTTTTATTCCAAATTCGGCAAGAATTGTACTTGCCTCTTGATATTTGTATTTATTTGATGATGCAAATAAAACATCATACGACTGTTGCATATCGTCCTCTGCTTTCTATGACAGAAACTAGATTTGTAACTTGAGCCAATCTTGTCGACCCGACTATTGCCTTGTATCCAGACAAAAAGCTTGCCCAAGTTTTTTTCATAATGTGGACATGAGCGCTGCCAAGTATTTCTTTTAATAATCTAAGATCAACTGCATGGTCTTCAGGTTTGCTTGTTTTGTTAGCAAGTCCAAAATCAATTGTAACTAGTTTATTTTTTGATAAAATAAAATTCGAGGTTGTCAGATCTCCATGCATTATGCCATTTTTGTGTAAGGTTCCAACTATACATCCAATTTTATTACAACAACGCACTAGTTTTGAATCTGGCAAGTCACGAACCAAAGTTCCCTCAATATACTGCATTACTATAGAACAGTTTTTGATATCAACAAGATAAATCAAAGGAGTATCTATTCCAAATGATTTTGCCTCAACTATTATTTGGGATTCCCTGATAGTCCTTTGTCTTCTTATTTTTTCATCAAGTAATGGATTTCGATAGGCCTTTTTCTTTCTAATTTTTAATATTGATTTTTGTTTGTTCCAAGTTGTCAGATATAGGTCTCCTTCAGCTCCTTTTTTTATCAATTTCATTAAAATTATAACCTAACAGTTACAGATTAAAAGCTAATTATGGAAGATTCTGAAAAAAAAATACGCCAAGAAGACTGTAATGAAGACACACTTGGCTCTGGTATTCTCACTTTAACCAACAAACGAATAGCATTTGATAAAACCCGGGGAAGAATAGCAGATTTTGCAAAAAAAATTGGGGAGACTGTATTGGATGTTTCACTTAGTGATATTACTGAGGTATGGAAGGAAGGTAGATTCATAAAAAAAGTCTGTATCAAAGTGAAAACAAAAGAAGACGAAAAATCTTACAAGTTTGGTGTGTTTAGTAATGGAAGCTGGCTTGAAACACTACAAGAGACATTAGAGCAATACAAAAATCAATAGTCGATATTTACGCTGTCTAGTCTCCATGATTGTTTAACAAAGGCATCTTCAAGTGCTGATCCTTTTTTAGCAGTTGCTTCCAAAAGGCCTGTCCATGCTATCTGTGGACCACAATCGCCTGCAAACTGTTGCGGTACCACATAAAATTTACAGTTTTGTCTTTTACATATGCTTTTTAGCATGTTTGATAAGCGCTTGTTTGCTGCAACACCTCCAACTATCATCAATTCTTTTTTCTTTGTAAACGAAAGCGCTCGTTCGGTTGCCTCACTAATCATTGCAAATGCAGTTTCCTGTAATGAAAAACATGCTTTTTCTTTTTGTGATGAGATAGATTTTGTTGCAGATAAAAGGCCAGAAAATGAAACATCGTTTCCTTTGACAACATAAGGCAATTGAATATAGGTACTAGTTTTTGCTGCCAGCTCTTCGATGTTTTTTCCACATGGAGAGGCAAAACCAATTGATCTTCCAAATTGATCCAAGAGTTGCCCTAAGGTAATGTCTAAAGTCTCTCCAAATACCCTCCATTTACCTTTCATAAATGCGAGAAGCATTGTATGACCGCCTGAAACAAGTAACACGAATGGATCTTTTGCTCCAGTCAATAACTTACCAAGATCAATGTGTCCTATTGCGTGATGTACTGGATAGAGTGGTATTTTATAATACGATGATAAAGAGCGAGCTACTACAGCCCCAACTCTAAGACATGGCCCCAGGCCAGGCCCTGCAGCATAGGCAATAATATCCAAATCTTTTATCTTGATTCTAGCTTGTTGCAGAGAATCAACAAGCACATTTGCAGAGCTTTCTATGTGATGCCTTGATGCCTCACGCGGATGAATACCTTCACCATCAGGAGGTCTGTAGATTTTTCTTACATCAGAATGTATTTTTCCATTTTTTTCTACTACTGCACAAGCAAATGTGTGAGCAGTACTCTCAATTCCCAAACACAGCATATTATCCTCTACTCAAGCTTGACACTATTTTTATTACATCTCCATTTTTTAGTGTATGATCTGAGCCAATTCGTTGCTTTGTTTTGACATCAATTGCATACAAAAACCCTTTTTCAAGATCTTTATGGATTGAACTTGCAAGGTCTTTTGTAGTAGAGTTTACAGGTAATAGTTTTGCATCGGGAAGTATTTCTCCATTTTTATTTGATAGTTTTGTTTCATCTTCTACTGGATACACAACTATTTGTTTTAGAATTTCAAACACAGTGATATTTAGTATGTTTTGAACACCTGTTGATTTTATTTTATCTAAAATAGTTTTTACAACGTCTAGTGCCTTTTGTTGTTCAGCTGTGATCTTGATATTGTCACTTATTACAAATTTGCTATCGCCAGGCATGTAAGTAATTAATCCTGCTTTTGTTGCTTTTTTTAAAAGTAGTTCTGCTTCTGCACTACATACTACAGATCTTTCTTTTATTTTGTTTAAGATAGCTAAATCTTTGCAAAGATCTGCTTTGTTTGCAGCAATCATCATAGGTTTTGTTTTTTTTCGGAGCACTTTAACAAAATTATCAAGATCCAAGTCACTCCAGTCTGATGTTTTTTTACTCAACAAATCCAAATTTTGCAATACAGAGCTAATTTCATATTCCTTAA
>JACOWO010000020.1 GCA_016176745.1 Nitrosopumilales archaeon | reverse complement strand
TATGCAGTAAGACTTGCAAGAACGGTTACAGGAAAAAATATTATTGCAAAAATTGATGGTGGATGGCATGGCTATACATCAGATCTACTAAAAACAGTAAACTGGCCGTTTGATACAGCAGAAGGTAGTGGACTAGTAACTGACAAAAAAATTGTTTCATTGCCATTTAATAATTTAGAAAAATCGTTTTCAATCTTAGATTCTGTAAAATCTGATCTTGCAGGAGTAATTATCGAGCCTGTACTTGGCGGTGGTGGCAGCATTCCTGCAACAAAAGACTATCTTCGCGGAATCCAGCAACATGTACACAAAAATAATTCACTTTTTATTTTAGATGAAATTGTGACTGGGTTTCGATTCAGATATGGATGTCTTTATCAAACCATGAATCTTGATCCTGACATTGTTGCACTAGGAAAAATAGTCGGTGGTGGATTTCCAATTGGTGTGATTTGTGGTAAAAAAGAGATAATGGAGTATGCAAATACTCATACAAAGACAAAAGAAAAGCGAGCTTATATTGGCGGTGGAACGTTTTCTGCAAATCCTGTTTCTATGACAGCTGGTAGCTCAACACTTGAGGTTCTAAAAAAGAAAAAAAATTCATTGTATGAAAAAATTAATGGTTTTGGTGCAAGAACAAGAAAAGAAATTGACAAAATATTTGCTGGAAAGACCATAACGACAGGAATTGGATCGCTCTTTCTTACACACTTTGTAAAAAATGGAATCGATAAAATACAAAATGCTACAGATGCTGCGATGTGTGATGTTGACATGCTTCATAGATATCATTTCGATATGATTGCAAACGATGGGATTTTCTTTTTGCCAGGAAAACTTGGTGCATTTTCAGACGCACATTCACAATATGATGTAAAGTCACTAATCTTAGCATCTGCTAGAGTTGCAGAAAGTATGAAAAAATAAGTTGAGTTGTTGAATTTACTATATTTTATAAAAAAATTTTTTATTTTTGTACATACCAACTTATCTAATGCCCAAAAAACCTGAGAAGATAAAAAGCAATACAGAAGACGACTATAATGACGCCCTTGCATCAGATGATCCTACAAAAATTACAAACAAAGAGAACGAAGATTTGGCAAAAGAGGCAATAAAGAGATTCAAGTCGCTTAGCTAGAAAACTTTCATTACATACAAAGCCTAGCTACATTCTATGCGATTGTTTGGAAAAAAGACTGATGTTGAGGATTTAATTTACGAGGCAGCATCTTGCCTTGAAAAAGGACGGCCAAAAATTGCAATTCCTATTTTAAATAACGTCTTAAAAGAAGACCCAAAAAATACTACAGCTCTATACAACAAGGGGCTTGCACTAAACCAGACAAGAAAGTATAATGATGCAATAACATGTTTTGATAAGGTCTTAGAAATCAACCCAAATGACACACAGTCATTAAACAACAAAGCAATCGCACTTGCCGAGCTTGGTAACATAGACGATGCAATGAAATGCTATCAAAAAGCAATTGAGATAGACCCAAAGTATGCAGCTGTGCACTATAACAAAGGCGTCTTGCATGACAAGTTATTAGAGCATAAAGAAGCGTTGTCATGTCTTGATGAAGCGATAAAATTAGATCCAAAAAAGCCAAACCCAATATTTTACAAAGGAATTGTTTTAGGAAAAATGGAAAGACATGAAGAGGCGCTCAATTGTTTTTCAAATCTATGTCATATTCATCCACAACATCAAGATGCGTTTTTTCATAAGGGAATCGAGCTTGCAGAGCTCGACAGGCATAATGAAGCAATTGAAATCTTTGACAAACTCTTATCAAAACATAAAGAAAATGTTAATGTTCTTTATGCAAAATCTCGAAGCATGGCAGCACTTGAGCGCACCGAGGAGTCTTTGGCACTCTTATGGCAAGCAATAGCAAAAGATTCAAAGACAATAAAAAAGTGGGCAAAACAGGAAAAAATTTTTGAAAAGCTGTTTGATGATGAGCGCTTTAGAAAACTAGTAACATGATACGAAGAAATAATAGTCCAGGTACGATTTAGTACAAAATTGCATAATTCTAAATTTGCAAATATTGAAAACATCCACTCAAGAAGAAAAAATCTCAAGATTAACCCTCAATATTTTACAGGTGCTGTAAAAATAAAAGAGATGTCAAGTGTGATAAAATCGAAAGAACAAAAAGTATACTATGTTACTTTTTTTGGTTCAAAGACAAAGGTACACAGCCATGAGGGAGGACAGATCCTAATTATAACAAAGGGCCAAGGCAATCTTTCTTTGTATAAAAAAATTGGAAAAGGAAAGAAAGAGTTTTCAATAAAAAAGACACATGAAATAAAACTAAGACCATGGGATGTGACATACATTCCTGCAAAAATTCTACACATACATGGTTCGATTAATAAGAAAACTGTATTTTCCCATATTGCGCTAAATTCCTATCCAGCAAAAAACAAAGAACCAAAAACAACTTGGTTTGAGTCAGACTTTAAGTCAAAAGTAACTAGCATGATACGATAGTAAATGATCACAAAAAAATTACAGAATTTAGATAAAATAAATGGGAATGAGGGAACAGTAATTTCTCAAATCTTTCATCCGCACAGTACCTTAAGTGGAATAAGATACAGTGTTTCACACTCTACAATAAAACCTGGAAAAAGATCAAAACGTCACAAGATGAAAACATCTGAGATATACTATATCCTTGAAGGAAATGGTGTGATTCACATTGATGAAGAGTCACAAATAGTCTCAAAAGATGATGCAGTTTACATTCCTCCTTTTTCGATTCAATTTATCGAAAATACTGGTACATCTGATCTAAAGTTTTTGTTCATAGTTGATCCTGCGTGGAAGAAAGAAGACGAGATCACATTAGAATGACTGTGCTTAATGACATGAAATTGTTTTTAACATAGGGTGTCTATTTTGTCTTAATTGAATACAACCCTTGCATGTAAGACACTAAACGTTGGCCAGGATGCTTCATTTGATGAGATAAAATATGCGTACAGAAAACTTGCACTACATCTTCATCCTGACAAGAACAATTCAGAAAGAGATGGTGTAAAGTTCAATCTTGTTACTTCTGCATATCACCATCTAAAGAATAATCATAGACATCTTAATGCAAAAACACGAAGCTCATCAAAAAGCTGGACATACACAGATACCAAGACAAAAGACAAGCAGACGTTTAATGGTAAAACATCATGGGGGGCTAATTTTGGAAAAAGCCCGCCT
>JACOWO010000019.1 GCA_016176745.1 Nitrosopumilales archaeon | reverse complement strand
GAAAGACAAGTGAGTTTTTGCTGTGGTTTGTAGATAATCTATGTGCCGTTGATCTTAAAAAAATGCTTCAACAGTTCAAGGAAAAAAAGAGCCTTGTTTGTATTGCAACAAGAAATACACGAAAAGAAGAAACAGGTTTTGCGATAGTAAAAAATGGAATAATAAAAGAGTTCAGAGAAAAGCCGATAATCAATCTGCAAATGTCAGAGTGTCTTGGCATCTACATTTTGGATGTAAAGATACTGAGTAAGATAAGAACCAACAAGACAAATAATCTATCTTATGATGTGCTTCAAAAATTATCAAAAAATGATAAAATTAGTTCCTTTGATGTTGGCAAAAAATACTGGTTTGACATTGAATCGCCAGTTATAGTAGAACGAAATGAGTCTTTTGTCAAACAAATCATAAAAGAGATGGGATCGTAGCATGTTTTTCGTAATCAGAAATTTTGTCTTCGTGTTCTAGTGTCATTGCTACATCATCTAGTCCTTTTAGAAGGATATGTTTTCTGTGCTCGTCAATTTCAAATGAAGTTGTTGTTGTCGGGGTTTTAATTTTTTGAGCTTCTAGATCCACTTCAATTTCAGAGCTTGTTTGAAATAAACTATCTACGGTTTTTGAATCAAGTATTATTGGTAAAAGACCGTTTTTGAAACAGTTGCTATAAAAAATATCAGCAAATGATGGAGCAATAATTACAAAAAATCCATAGTCTTTTAGTGCCCATACTGCATGCTCCCTTGATGATCCGCAGCCAAAGTTATCTCTTGTAATCAAAATTTTAGAGTCTTTGTATTTTGGATCATTTAAGATAAAACCTGGAATCAGGTTTCCGTTGCTATCAAATCTCCAGTTATAGAATAAAAATTTCCCAAAGCCTGTTTTATGAATTGATTTTAAGAACTGTTTTGGCACAATCTGATCTGTGTCTACATTTACCTTGTCAAATGGCATAACAATGCTCTTGATTTTTCTAAAAGGCGTCATTAGTTCAAATCCATCTCGCGAACATCAACAAAGTGCCCCTTGATTGCAGCGGCTGCTGCCATAACTGGGCTTACTAGATGAGTACGACCACCTGTGCCTTGTCTTCCCTCAAAGTTTCTATTTGATGTGCTTGCACATCGCTCGCCTGGTGCAAGAATATCAGGATTCATGCCAAGACACATACTACATCCTGATTCTCGCCACTCAAAGTTTGCATCTTTGAAAATTTTATCAAGGTCCATTTCTTCGGCTTGCTTTTTTACCATCTGTGAGCCTGGAACTACCATTGCGCGAACCTTTGATGAGACATTTTTTCCTTTTATCACCTTTGAGGCTTCGATTAGATCTTCGATTCGTGAATTTGTGCAAGAGCCAATAAAGACGCGATCAATTTCAATCTCAGTCATTTTGGTGCCAGCCTTGAGGTTCATGTATTGTAATGCTTTTTCTGCTGCTTTCTTTTGATCCTCGTTTCCTTTTGCATACTCTTCAGGAAAAGGTACAGAGTCAGTAACATCGCATACCATTGCAGGATTTGTTCCCCAGCTTACTTGAGGTGCAATGTTACTTACATCAATTGTAAAACTCTTTGCAAAAGAAGCGTTTGAATCAGTGTAAAGTGTTTCTTGCCACTGACTTACCAAGTCATCATAGTTTTTTGGAGTAAATTTTCGTCCTCTAAGATAATCAAATGTTTTTTTATCAGGTGCGACAAGTCCTGCCCTAGCTCCTGCCTCAATTGACATGTTGCAGATTGTCATTCTTTGCTCCATAGATAGATCAGAAATGGCTTCGCCACGATATTCTATTACAGTGCCAGTGCCACCATTGGTACCTATGTGTCGAATTATTGAAAGTATGATGTCTTTTGCAGTAATAGCGTGTGGATTTTTTCTTTTTCCAACTACCTTAATTTCAAATGGTTTTGGTTTTTCCATACGTATTGTTTGGGTTGCCAAAACATGTTCCACCTCACTTGTTCCTATTCCAAATGCAAGTGCACCAAATGCGCCATGTGTTGATGTGTGGCTGTCTCCGCATACTATTGTAGTGCCTGGAAGTGTTATTCCAAGCTGAGGCCCAATAACATGGACTATTCCTTGATATGGACTCTGAATATCAAATAGTTGTATTCCAAAGTCTTGGCAATTTTTTTCCAGAGTTTTTATTTGAATCTCAGATATTTGATCAACTATTGGCAAGGAGCGGTTGCTTGTTGGAACGTTGTGATCCATTGTAGCAATTGTAAGGTCAGGTCGTCTTACTCTCCTTTTGTTTAGTCGAAGTTCTTCAAATGCTTGAGGCGAGGTAACTTCGTGAACTAGATGACGGTCAATGTAGATTATTGATGGACTGTTGTCACTTTCCACTACAACGTGTGAGTCCCAGATCTTTTCAAACAGTGTTTGTGGCATTTTAGATTATGGTTTATACTTGAATAATCCGCCAGCTGCAATAATTTTTCCAATTAATTCAGAGAACGGTTTCATCTTGTATTCCTTGTTTTTTGTCAAATTCTTTACGGTGTTTTTTTCAATGTTTATTTCAAGCTGGTCTCCATTTGAGATGCTTTTGTATGCATCTTCATCAATTTCAATTGGTAAGAGAAACGCGCCATCAACTGCATTTCTATAAAAAATCCTTGCAAATGAAAGTGCCAAAACTGCCTTGATTCCAGAGTGTGATAATGCAATTGGCGCGTGTTCCCTTGATGAACCACAGCCAAAGTTTCTTCCAGCTACGATATAGTCACCATCCTTTACTTTGGAATGAAAATCTGGATCAATGCCTTCCATTGCATGTTTTGCAAGCTCAGCATAATCATGAAGCTTTAGGTATGTGCCTGGAAGGATTACATCGGTATCAATGTTGTCTTGTTCATATTTTATTGCGTTGCCTTTCATTTCAAATCCCTCGGGTCTGTAATTTTTCCAGTTACTGCAGATGCAGCTGCAACTAGCGGAGATGCAAGATATGTCTTTGATTCAACGTGTCCCATTCTTCCAGGAAAGTTTCTGTTTGTAGTACTGACACATACTTCATCTTTTGCCAATACTCCCATATGAGCACCACAACATGCACCACAAGTTGGTGGTCCTATAGTTACGCCAGCATCAAGAAATATGCTCACAAGTCCCTCGTCAAGTGCTTTTTTGTAAATTGAGATTGCGGCTGGCAAAATTTCTGTTCTTATCTTGACTTTTCTTCCCTTGAGTATTTTTGCAACTGCGCGCAAGTCTTCAAGCTTTGCTCCAGT
>JACOWO010000018.1 GCA_016176745.1 Nitrosopumilales archaeon | reverse complement strand
GCAAGTTGCACATTCAAAAAAAGGTCTACGGATATGCCAACATAGAGATAGGCCAAGAAATTACTCAGGGTCAAAAAGTCCTTCTTGACAAACCGCTGGAATATGATTTTGTTACAAAGGGATTAGTGTTTCATGCACCAAGGCCACTAACCGAAATAGAAAAATCAGAAAATGGCGAGTATGTTGAGGCAAGCGGATATCATGCCACTGAACATGTGGTAATAGAAGGAAGCAACATGATTACTGGTGGAGTGTCACAGGATTTAGGTGGAATTTCACTTGGCACATCGGGTTTGATCTTTATTTATGATGGTGCCATTGGCGGCAGTGGTGCAAGTAAAGCACTCTATGACAGACTTGAAAAGGTATTTGAACGCAGTCTATACATTGTAAAAGAATGTCCATGTAAAAATGAAGCAGGCTGTCCTAGATGCACATTTTCGTATAGATGCGGAAACAATAATGAGTTTTTACATAAACTTTCATCTCTTGAAATTTTACAAAAAATCAATGATAATGAAGTAACAGAACTTGAAGACCCAACCGAAGGAGACAAACCATTAGTATAGATTTGCCATTTAATGGTTCTAGCAAATACTAGTCTTTAGAGTTATTAGTACCACGTTTTTACTCAAATAATGGAAAAAGTAGCACTTGTTACAGGAAGTTCAAGCGGTATAGGATATGAAACCGCACTTGCCCTTGCAAGAAAAGGGTATCACACATTTGCAACGATGCGCAATACTGGAAAATCAAAAAATATTCTAGAGGTTGCAAAAAAAGAGAATCTAAAGCTTGATGTTATAGAACTTGATGTTGACAAGGAAGACTCGATCAAATCAGCTATTAGCAAAATAATGTCACAAAAAGGTAGAGTCGATGTTTTGGTAAATAATGCAGGTTATGGCTTGTTTGGGTGTCTAGAAGATATTTCGATTGTAGATTTTAAACAACAGTTTGAAACAAACTTGTTTGGAATTGTAAGGCTAATCCAAGAAACTGCACCCATTATGCGAAAACAAGGATCTGGAATTATAGTAAATGTGAGCTCTGTGGCAGGAAAAATTGGTTTTCCAGGATCTCCAGCATACATAAGCTCAAAATTTGCATTGGAGGGACTTAGTGAATCTATGAGATATGAGTTGTCGCCATTTGGTATAAAGACAATAATAATTGAACCAGGAGTAATAAAGACAAACTTTATCTCATCTATGAAAGTTGAGAAAGGAAAACCTGACTCTCCTTACAAAGACATAATCGACAAGGTATACAAGGGAATCAAAATGATGGCAGAAATGGGAACCCCGCCAAGTGAGGTTGCAAACACGATAATAAAGGCAATTGAAGCCAAAGAACCTCTTCCAAGATATGTTGTTGGAAATGATGCACAGATGTTTTTAGAAGCAAAGAAAATGAAAACAGACATCGAGTTTGAAAACTATCTGAAAAAAGAACTGTTTTAGGTCGTGCTAAAATGTTATCATTTTATTGCAAAAAATTGAGTGGTTAAATTGATATACGCCACATAATGAGTTTTTGTCAAGTCCACAATTTAAGAAAAAGTTGATAATTAAAAATGAAATGGAAGACGCTTCAGCATAATGGCATACTGTTTCCACCACCCTTTGAATCAAAAGGAATAACAGTCAAGATCAAAGGTGAGAAGGTAAGCCTCAATTTGCTTCAGGAGGAAATGATCTATCAATGGGCAAAGAAAAAGGACACTCCTTATGTGCAAGATAAGGTATTTCAAAAAAATTTTGTTTCAGATTTTGCTGCTACACTAGCTCCAAAATTCAAAAACATATCTTATTCGGATATTGATTTTACAGAAGCTTACAAGATAGTGGATAAGGAAAAAGACTCAAGAGAACTAATGACAAAGGAAGAAAAAAAGGCCCTAGCTGTACAACGAAAGAAAATTCGAGACGAAATGAAGGAAAAATATGGCAAGGCCATCTTGGATGGAAATGAAGTCGAAGTTGCAAACTATATGGCTGAACCACCTGGAATTTTCATTGGTAGAGGAGACCATCCGTTAAGAGGAAGATGGAAACATCGGATCACTCCAGAAGACGTCACACTCAACCTTGGCAAGGAGGCACCAATACCAAAAGGAACCTGGGGAAAAATAATTCATGACAAGGATTCAATGTGGCTTGCTAGCTGGATGGATGATCTAACACAAAAACGCAAGTATGTTTGGCTTTCAGATACAGCTGGCCTAAAACAAGAACGAGACAAGGCAAAATATGATAAAGCCTTGACATTGGCAATACAGATCACCAAAATTAAGGAAGGCATGATAAAAGACATGAAAAATAAGAACCCGAAAATCAGAAAAATTGCAACTGCATGTTATTTGATTTACAGAACTTCAATGAGGGTTGGAGACGAAAAAGATGCTGATGAGGCAGATACTGTTGGTGCAACAACGCTGAGAAAGGAGCATGTAAAACTTGCAGCCAATTCCATAGAATTTGATTTTTTGGGAAAGGACAGTGTAAGATGGAAAGAGACAATTCAAGTTGAGGGTGACGATAAACAGTTTTATGAAAATCTGAAGGAGTTAGTAGCAAATAAAAAATCACATGAAGAAATCTTTGATAGAATTACGTCAAGACATGTAAATGCCTATTTTTCAGGTATAGTAAAGGGTCTAACAGCAAAGGTATTCAGAACATATCTTGCAACAAATGAGGTCAAAGATTATTTGAAAAAACATACAAGTATCAAATCAGAATCACCTAATGTAAAACTGTACCATGCAAAAATGGCAAATCTACAAGCAGCAATAATGTGCAATCACAAACGAACAATTCCAAAAACATTTGAAAACGCATTACAAAAAAAGCGAGAAATGTTAAAAAACATTCAAGAAACAAAACCAAAGACTGAAAAACAAAAAGAAAAACTAGAAGAAAGGAAAGAAAAAATTAAACTTGCAATAGACCTTGCTGAAAAAACTAAAGACTATAACTTGGGCACATCGCTTCGCAATTACATAGATCCTCGGGTTTTCAAGGCATGGACTGATGAAATAAAAGCTGATTGGGAAAAACTTTACACTGCTGCATTGCAAAAAAAATTTCTTTGGGTAAAAAACGAAAATACCAAGTGGAAGGATATAGTTACACAATAAATTTAGAATCGTTTAATTGCGCCAAACTGATGCTTAATCTTTGTGCCGGAGTAGCTCAGCCTGGCCTAGAGTGCCAGTCTCCACATAAAGGGCAATACTCATAATCTGGAGGTCGTGGGTTCGAAACCCACCT
>JACOWO010000037.1 GCA_016176745.1 Nitrosopumilales archaeon | reverse complement strand
CGTACGTGCAAGTGACATGTGTTTTGTTAGTTTGACTAACTCTAACCAGTATTCTTTTTTTGAAGAGTAAAGATCTGAACCTAATACAATCTCAACACCAGGACATACTAATCTAAACGCATCTGCATAATACTGCGATACTTTGGAAATTGTTTCCCAGTCCCCACCAAGTTTATCATTGATCAAAGTGTGCCAGTCAGCCAAAAAAACAGTACATCTTACTCCTGCCTTGAGAAAATCATTTATTTTAAAACTGGTGCTTATCAAGCTACCGAGATGCAGAAAACCAGAAATTTCTAATCCGATATAGTGTTTTGGTCTAGAATTTGTTTTGAAAAGTTCAATCAGCTCATCACGAGTTACAATTTCTTCTGTTGGCGGTCTCTCAATTAGACTAACTTTTTCTTCAACATCCAAGTTGAAACAGATCTTGAGCTAAAACCCTATAAAGTTACGCATCTAATTCTCTTAGGTCCTTTCTTGGTCTTGTGCTAAGATAAAGTGCATGCGAGCTAATAATGAACGCAGCAAGGAATACCTTTGTTGCAAAAATAAGATTCCATGGTCTACTGGGATCTGGATAAGCAATGGTTAACGAATCTATGTCAGGAACCCTGTTATCTATAATGCCTGCTGTTATCTGTGCATTAAGAACGGTAAAATTGTATAGCACTTCATAAAGACAAACAATTGCAAAGCCCAACACCATAAGCTGAGTCAGTGCCATTTTCCATGATCTCAAGTTTGTTGTTTTCTTCCAACCTATCCTTGTAACACAATACCATCCTACTATGGTGGAAAAAAATAGCCACGTTGTTAGTTTTGCAAAATTTTTGTATGGAAATTCGGTTTTAACTAAAGCCTCACCCATAACATAAGTTCCAGTTTTTTCCCATTCTGTAAACATAGCATAGATTCCATAAGCAGCTATTGATGTCATTATGAAGGCACACCCATAGAATATGTAAAGAAAAACCTTGTAGCCAGTATCGGTTTCTTGTAGATGACGTATTTGCATTTAATACGATTACCAATTTTTGCGATATAAAAATTGACGGTAAATTAAGACGAAATTTATTAGAGCAAGTAAGAGCACCTCACCTATTGCAAATCCCAATAAATGTTCCAACTCTTGGAAGAGAAGAAATCAGGGCAGTTAATGCAGTATTACAAAAAGGACAGCTTACCTCATCAGCTTATCATGGTGGAAAAAATGTCCAAGAATTTGAAAAATCAGCTACCTCATTTGTAAAATCAAAATTTGCAGTTGCTGTTAACTCTGGAACCGCAGCGCTACAAGCTGCACTCTACGCCCTTGATATAAAAAAAGGAGACGAGGTTCTTTTGCCTTCATTTACATTTGTTGCTACGGCAAATTCGGTTGTATCAGTTGGTGCAAAACCTGTCTTTGTTGATGTACTCAAAGAAAATTATACAATTGATCCTGATGATCTAAGAAAAAAGATTACAAAAAAATCCAAAGTAATAATCCCAGTACATCTGTATGGGAATGTTGCGTTTATGGATCAAATAATTGAGATAGCAAATAGGCATAATCTAAAAATTATTGAAGATGCTGCGCAATCACTTGGATCTACTTTTAAAAATAAACATACAGGAACATTCTCTGACTTGGGCTGCTACAGTCTTTACCCAGCAAAAGTCGTAACAGCAGGCGAGGGGGGCTTTGTAGTAACTGATAATGAAAAGTTGTACAAAAAATTACAAATGATAAGAAACCATGGTATGGTAAATGGTTATGATACTCGTATAGTTGGGTTGAATCTTAGAATGCCTGAAATTAGTGCTGCAATTGCAAAAGTACAAATGAAAAAACTAGAAAAATTTCTTGACACACGACGAAAGAATGCTAAAATTTTATCCAAATTAATTTCTGATCTTGATGTGCAAATTCCAAATGAAAGAAAAGGAGAACACGTAAACTGGTATCTCTATACCATTGCAACTAGAAATCGAAACAAGATAATGAAAAAGCTAAACTCTAGTGGAATAGGTGCTATGGCATATTACTCTACCCCTGTACACAGAACACCATTCTACCATAAGAAAATCAGCCTTCCTAATACGGACTGGGCTGCATCAAACGTCTTATCGTTACCAATTCACCCACAAGTATCAGCACAAAACCTGTCGTTTATTTCAAAAATAATGCACAAGGCATTATCAAATTGAATACGTTAGAAAACACAATTGGCAGATTATGTAAAGCAATACTACCTATTGATGAAGAGATATTTTTTGGAAATCAAAAATCATCTGTAGCTATTTGTACGCTCTCAAGCATCTCACTATTAAAAGAGATTTCCAAATCATCTCTAATGGAAAAGATTGTACTTGTAGGAAGACTATTGTCTGAAAATAAGGGAATTGATTCGTTAGTTAGATACGTTATCACAAACAATGCGATAAAAACAATAATTTTATGTGGAAAAGATGTTACAGGTCATAAGGCTGGTCACTCTCTACTTACTTTATACAAAAATGGAATTGATGATGACGGTAGAATAATTGGCTCACATAGCCCTGATCCAGCTCTTACGGTTACAAAAAATGAAGTTGTAAAATTCTGCAATAAAGTAAAGATCCTTGACATGACAGGAGAAACAAATCTAGAAAAAATCAACCAAGCAGTTGATTCAATAAGCTAGTATCCGTTTTTTTGTCTGCTTCTATTAATCTCGTTTTTACGCTTGTATTCATTTAAGATATCTTCTGGTGTCAGATTAAGCTCAAGTGATGCCTGTACAACAAAGTGCCAAATATCAATAAGCTCTTCTTTTGCATTATCTTGATTAAATGGGAGCGGTTTTTTCCACCATTTCCAATTTGTTGTACGCTGTAACTCAACTGCCTCATGAATTATTGCAGTGCACAAGGCCGCAACTTTACCCTCTATGTCTTTTGGATATCTATCCAAATTCATCATATCTGCTAGTCCTCTTTGCAAAGCAAAAATAGATTCTAATCGGTCTTCAAATTTTTCTGTTATCTCTTGCGGCAATTTTATCGATTTGTAGCGGATCCTAAAGAACTTAAACTTTTCAGAACCGGATCATTTTTTCATACAGTTTAATTCTTTTCTCAATTTTCGATTTTGTAAGTCCTAACAAACCATCCAAACCATATCTCTCAACTGCAAAAGAACCTACAACATTACCGTAAATCACTGATTTTTTTATTGTAGAGAGAGTGGTATTATTCTCACTTGCCAAGTATCCTATCATAGCACCAGCAAATGAATCTCCTGCGCCGGTAGGATCTAAAATAGTTTCCAAT
>JACOWO010000060.1 GCA_016176745.1 Nitrosopumilales archaeon | reverse complement strand
GTAGTCTTGCCAGGATTTTTGACTGAAATTCCGTCAGCTATTGTCCTATTTCCAATTCCTGATTGTAATTTACCAGAGTCAAAGGAATTTTTCATCGCTGGAAATGACTTTGACTGTACTCCAATTACCTTGACTTTTGGATTTTTTGTTTTTATTGCAATTAATATTCCTGCAGCAAGCCCACCTCCACCTATTGGCGTATACACCTCATCTACATCCGGCATGTCTTCTAGGATTTCCAGTCCTATGACGCCTTGGGCAGCAATTACATGAGGATCATCAAAGGCGTGGATTATTGTCGCGTTAGTTTTTCTAGCTATCTCTTGTGCTTTTGCCCAAGATTCGTCATAATTTGCACCTTCCAGTATTACCTTTGCACCATATCTTTTAGTAGCTGCAACTTTAGCTGGCGATGCAGTTAATGGCATTACAATTGTACATGGGATTTTTTCTAGTGCAGATGCAAATGCTACGCCTTGAGCATGATTTCCTGCTGATGCAGCTACAACCCCCTTTTTCTTTTCATTTTCTTTTAGTGATCTAATTTTAAAATATGCTCCACGAATTTTAAAAGAGCCAGTTTTTTGTTGAAACTCTGCTTTTAGAAAAACTTTTACATCTCCTCGCATTGATTGAGCCTTTATGATATCTTTGTAAGTTGGATTCAATAGTGGTGATCCAATAGTTACTCTATATTTGATTTCTCATAAAATGTATGAAGCGTTTTAGATAAATCCAATTTTTTGATTTAACCAATCAAAAAATCTTAAAAAGGCTATAGTTACGCGACGATCAGGAATCTATTGTCAAGAGACTTGGATACTTACTATAGGATACTGGCTCAATTCACTAGTACCTTGCGCTATTCTAGGCTCGATTAAGTATATTGGACATAGTCTTTTATTACATGCTCATGATTTGTGAAATTTGCTCAAATCTCTGAATTATTTTGTCTTTTGTAGATATAGAAACTTTTTTTGGATCAAAATTTCCTTCTCTGATTTTATTTTTTATATATTCTAAATCAAAACTGCATAGGCAGCCTTCTTCTCCCCCGATTAATCTTACATCGTCAATTAGAATTGGCGTGGTTTGATACGTTTCTAACAAGAGACTATCAAGCTCATTAAACAACTCTATTTTTCGTTTTGAATAGTGCTGAAAATCAACATCGGAGCTATTTTTGATCTGTTTGTAGATTTCCTCACGAAGTTCGTCGTTTTCAAAGAATAATTCAAAAAGCTTTTGATGATCCAAGTCAGTGCATCCAATATTTTTTAGTTTTTCCAAGATTAGGTGCTCTCCAATTTCAGTTATTTCAGATTCCGCATCCTTTGTTTTATCAACAATCTCAGCTAGCTCTTTTTGGCATTCTATCACTCTGTTATCTGGTTTGTAGTAAAGCAAAACGTGATATTGTAATGACATATGCCACAACAAAACATAGTTTCCATCCTTTATCTCTAGTTTAACAAATAGTCGTCTGATATCTTCATTATTTGTAACAGACACTCCTTGAATAGACCAATCTGGGAAGTTTTTGATTATACTTTCATAATAGGTTCGTACTGTTTGTGGATCAAATGTCTGCTGATCAATTATTGTACTATCGCCAAGCATTACCTTGATTGTTATCATTTTGGTGAGATCTTTTATCTTTTCTAAGAAAACTTCTTGAATTTTTCTAGTTTTTTCGTTTAATGCCTGAATAAATTCATCTGATGAACTAAGGCCAAGACGCACCATTTTCCGTTTATATTGCCACATAAAACTCTACATTTTAAAATAAAAATAGATACTATGAAATTGGTGACATAACATTGAACGATGTAAAAAGTATCCGGTGTTGGAATTGTAATGCCGAGATCATGCAATATTATGATGAAAAATATAAGGGAAAAAGAGGCCGTTGTCCTATATGTGGCGTCAATTTTCCTTTGGATTAGGTGCGGAATATGAGTGAAAATCCTGACATCGAACACGAAGGCTCTAATTCAGAAAGCATTAGTTCTGAAAACCAACAAAACCCAGAAATAAAAAAGCAAGAATCTTCTGAAACAGTCAAGAGCTATGTTGACATGTTAATGGGTCGACAAGGACAAAAAGTAGTAGATACTGAAACTCTAATAGCTCAAACCCAAAAAAGAGTTTGGAGCTCACTTACAAAGGGATACGAATATCCACCAATTATAGACGAATCTGACAAGTTTTTGCGAAAGCATGTGTTTTCGAGGATTAATATGATAGTGCTTTACGTAGATTTGGTCGGCTCTACTGATATTACCTTATCATTGCCTGAAGATAAGGTAGCTATAATCATAAGTTCATTTGCTCAAGAGATGGCTTCTACAATTACACAACATGATGGATACGTTCTCAAGTTTGTTGGTGATGCAGTTATTGGATATTTCATAGCAGAGGGAAGTATTGATACTGCGGATAATGCTGTAAACTGTGCAAAATCGATGTTGATGGTTATAGAAAAAGGGATCAATCCAATTCTTAGCCAATATGATTATCCAGAATTGATGGTAAAGATAGGATTGGACTATGGGCAAAATATTATCATGCGATATGGTGCTGATGTAGAGCGATCACATGTTGATGTTCTTGGGCCTGCCATGAATATTGCATCAAAGATACAAAGCATGGCAAAACCAAATCAAATTCTAATAGGCGAGGATGTTTATACAAGATTACATCCTACAATTCAAAAATCATTTGAGAAAGTTGTTTGGAGCAAACATAAATGGAAATACCAAGATCGAGAGACCGGGCAGCTATACCCTGTCTTTGCGTATATGGGTTAGGTTGTAAACCTGTCAGGACATTCTACATGTTCATAGTGATGATCTGTTAGTTTTTCTCGTATTACATACATGACAATTTTATGTAATTCTAAATGTTCTATATTTTTTTTGCACTTTATGCATCGCTTTAATTCCTTTTTTGCCATTTTTATAGAAGCGATCTCTGATCGCTATAAGTGTCTGCGATCAGCTCAATTTGATAAGAACTGAGTCAAACTTTACACCTGCCTATATCAGCTCTGGTGTGCCAAAGCAAAAATAACCCTCAAAAAGAAAATAAAACATGGATTACTTTGATGCACAACGCATGATGGAGCTATATGGTATGCTGCCAAATTCACTTACTGGTACATCTCCGTTTATCCGATTTCCGTCTGGATTGTCTTTTACAACATCAGGACTGATAAAACCAAACCACTTGCATGAAAAGTTGGTAAAGGATACATCATCAATTAATGCAAAGCTAAATGATTTTCAGCAAATGTACAAAAAACTCGCATCAGGATTAATTGGGGCAAATACTTCCTTAATTCCACCTGGGCATCCATTGTTTTCTAGACTAAACTCCTCTGCCTTACTACAAACAGAAAATGAAAAATTGCGAAAAGAAAATTTGGAATTAAAACAACAGCTAGAGAAATCATCATCTAGTGGTAATCAAAACAAAAAGATTTAGAATTCAAGAATCTATTTCTATTAACAGCGAGTCACTACAATAAACTGTTTGCAATTTCTAACTGCATGTACCTTTATTAGTTTGGCATCAAATTTCTATTAATGGTAAAAACTCCTGAACAAAAATGGAATGACTCAATCCGAGATTATAGAAAAAAATGTCAACAGATTTTGAATATTTCAAAGTCAATTCGTTATGTTGGGGCGATTAATGAATATGGAAGAACGCTAAATGAGTTTTTTATAGTTTCTAATCTAATAACTCTGCGTAATTCTCAAGCTACAGTATTAGGAGATTTGGATTATGCTTTCTTAAAACATAAAAAAGTGATTTTAATTATAATTCCAAATCGTAATGTAACATTTTACATTACGATTGATGTTAATGTTAAACCAATTAGCGAGATAATTTCAAAAATTAAAAAAATTCTCTAAACAGGAGTAAATCCTTGATATCCCCCAGTTTGTTGATCCTTATCTTTGAAATCTGGCTCAAATAATGATATCATGTAATCATCAGGATCTAAAATAATTGCGTTTTTTCCTGCCTCTCTATCGACAACATCTCGGTATATTTTGACTCCCTTTGATCTTAATTCTTCAACAGCTGATTTTACATCGCCAACAATAAACCCAATTGCTACACCATTTTCAATCGAGGTGCCAGAATGAGTAGCAGTAAGTGAAGCTGGATGAAGACTTAGTAGTGCCCCCTTTGAGCCAAGATCTACCCATGACCTTCTTTGCTGTCTTATAGGAAGGCCAATTATTTCGTTATAGAATTTTATAGATTTATCCAAATCTTTAACTGCCAAAATTACATTTCCAACACGTTTTATGTTCATATCAAACCTAGCTGCTTACTCATTAAATCCTTTTTGTTACTGAACTTCAACCATAGTTTCAGTTCGTTCTACACCATTAATTAGTTGAATCTCAGTTGTTACATCTTTTATTTCAGAAAGATCTTTTACCTTAATCAAAGCAACAGCGTCAAACTGACCACTTACTGGAAATGAATCATAAATAGCGCTTACCTTTCTTAGTCTTGCAGCAATTAATTTTTTTGGAGACTTTACCAGAACTACTGCTTTTACCATCCCAGATTTACCTCAACTTCAATCAATGTCTCAGTATTTACTATTTCTTTTATTTTTTTGAATTCGATTACCATGTTGTTTATTTCATCAATTGTTCCTTGAAGTACTACACTAATGTCTGATCTGCCAGTTACAACCATGACTTCGCGTACAACTTTACGTTTCTTTTTTACTGCTTGTACAACCCTATCTACAGTACCTGGTTTTACAGCAATTAAGCATAATGCCCGCAATACTAATTATAACAAGTTACAACTGATAAAGATTTAGTGTATAGAACTCTATAATCTGTGATTTTAATTCAAATTTAATCAAACGCTTCTTGAGATCTTGCTTCTTCTAGATATGCTCTTCTTTCTTCGTTTTCTGCTTCTTTGTCAATTGTTAAATCATCTTCTATAACAACTATGCCTGCATCGTCGCTTGCAACCTCATCGCGCTTTGTTTTTTTTGTTTTTGATTTTGACTGTTTTGCAGCCTTGTCTTTTGATTTTGTTGATTTTTTTTCAGATGTTTGTTTTTTTAATTTTGTTTTCTTTTCTACTGATTTTTTCCTCGACATATGGCTGTCCTTGAAGAGAAGTTGCTCATGTATTTAAATTTAAGTATGGTGCCAGGGGTGGGATTTGAACGCACGACAGCTCGGTCTTCAGCCGAGTGCTCTCCCGGGCTGAGCTACCCTGGCACATCGAATGATCTTATAGCTGAGCAATTAAAGTGTGTCTTTTACTGTTTCCAAAAAACATCTGTTATTCCGTTTCTTTTGTTAATTATTCTAGCTAAAACAAATAGTAAATCAGATAATCTATTTAGATACTTTTTACATTCTGCATTTACATTTTCTTTCTCTGATAGTAAAATAACCATAGTTTCTGCTCTTCGTGTTACTGTCCTTGCAAAATGAACTTGAGAAGCAATAGGATGACCTCCTGGAAGAATGAATTTTGTAATTGGAGTGAGTTCTTTTTCAAACTGATCAATTTTACTTTCTAAATATTCAACCATTTTAGATGTAATTCGATTTTTAGTAGTGATATCAGGGTTTGATAAATCAGAACCTGCTACAAATAGGTCGTTTTGTATTTCTGTTAGCAACTCGCTTATGTCATTATCCAAAGTATTAGACAGAACAATCCCTAATGAAGAGTTGATTTCATCAACTGCCCCATATGCAATAATACGAGGGTTTGATTTTGAAATTCTATTTCCTCCCTGCAAACCAGTTGTTCCATCGTCACCTGTTTTTGTATAAATCTTCATTATTCAATCTGGGCTTTTCTGTATTTTATCTTGTTCGCTTTATGATATTTGCTAGCCACATGACAGAATCATCATGGCTCAGGATTATTAGAGAGATGCTAGAAAATTCTAGCATTGCTAGAAGATTTCTTTGATCAGGCTATTGGTTTAAAAAGCATTCACAGAAAAGGATGGACTAAAAAGGTAGGCATTAAAGAGCCAGAATCTGTGGCTGACCACACTTATTCTATGGCTTTGATGTCAGTTGTTATTGCCGAACTTCAAGCATTGGACGTGCATAAGGTAGCAACAATGTCTTTGATTCATGATCTTGCTGAATCACAAGGTAGCAACAATGTCTTTGATTCATGATCTTGCTGAATCACTTGTTGGAGATTATACTCCTGATGAGATATCGCTAAAACAAAAAAGAAAGCTTGAAAACAACGCAATGAAAGAAATTTTGTCTAACCTTCCAGTGACTATATCTAAAAAATATGAAAAGATATGGAATGAATATCAGGAAGCAAAGACAAAAGAATCTCAACTTGTACATGAGATAGACCGACTTGAGATGGCATTTCAAGCAAGAAAATATCTTGAAAAAGGATATGATAAAGACAAGCTTGGGGAATTTTTAAAAACTGCAGACAAAGAAATCAAAAATGAATATCTGCGTAAGATTTTAAACAAAATTATACGAAATACGATTAATCTAACAAATACAAATGTCTGAGACAAGTAAAGACGAGCTAATCGCAGCACAAAACGAAGTCATAGGAATATTATTTGAAGTTATAAAAAGACTTCAGGCAAATAATGACTTGGATGAAGAATATTTTCAAATAATTGAGAACAAAAAAAGACCAATTAACAAAAAACGACTAGATGAAATTATGCATGAGCGAACAGAGAACGCCAAAATCGTTACCAAACTACTAAAAAAACTTGAAGTTTAATCAGATTATCATACATTTTAATAATTAATTTTATCAATTATTCATTATGCAATATTTTGCTGCCTTGAAGATAGGCCAAAAAAGAGTGCAGGCGGCAAGAGATTTGTTAAATAAATTTACAAATGGCAAGGCCATGCCAGCATTGGCACTTCGTGATAACAAAACAAATGTTTGGGAACCAGTTGGAGAAGAAAATCTCTATGCCATTGTTGATGAATCATCTGGATTCGTATTAACAGATACTAGTGGATACCTTCTTGTTCTGTGTGATAAAAATGGCATATCAAAAGCACTTGTTCAAGGACTAAGCAAGGAACAAAAAGATAAGACTATAAAAATGCTGGAAGCAGAAAATGTTCCTCAATACAAGGGCAATGTGTCTCTTCCTGTGTGAATATAAAACCTACATAATTTCATAAACACTGTAACGCTAAACCCGTCTAGTGAATTCTGAAGAAACACATAGACAGTGTCTAGATGACAACCCAAAGATCATAGTGAGACGATTTCTAAATGATGAACACATTTATCATATCTGTAAGGAATGTTCGCTAAAACCAGAATGGATTGAGATGAATCAAATTGATAGACAAGAATAGATAGATAAATTTCATAATCTGTGTTAATAAAAACACGCTCAAACCAATTCGCAATTTTTAAGTTAACACATTATTCTATACCTAACATATGAGTAAATTTGTTCAAGAAGTAGAGGTACGAGGACACTTAATTGACTCCTTGATACTAACAAAGATTTTTGATGGCATCATGGATCTTGGCGGCGAGTTTGAAGTACTAAAAATTAGAATAGGCAGAAGAAAAAAAGATGCAAGTTATGCAAAGCTACGCATTCAAGGCAAGTCAAAAAAACATCTAGAAGACATCCTTGAGCTAGTTTACAGGGAAGGCGCTACTGCTAAAATACAAAAAGAAGTCAGTTTGAGTGCTGCTACAAAAGATATGGTGATGCCAGAAGACTTTTACAGTACAACAAATAATCACACACAGATTTTCTCCAAAGGACGTTGGATTGATGTTGACAATATGATGATGGACAAGTGTATTGTAGTCAGATCAAATAAAGCCGAATGTGTACCAATACGAAGTATTAGAAAAGGAGACAAAATCGTAATAGGCGAAGAAGGAATTCGCATCTTGCCACCTGCAAGACCAAGAGAAGGAATGAATGTATTTCAATTCATGGGAAGTAGTAGCTCAAGTGAGCGTCCTACTCAACACATTGCAAGAAAAGTAGCTGAAGACATTTACAAGACAAGAAAACAGGGTGGAAAAATCATTCTAGTTGGAGGTCCTGCCATTGTACATACTGGTGCAGCAGATGCTGTAGCTCAGCTTATCCGATCAGGTTACATAAATGCCCTGCTTGCAGGAAACGCACTTGCTGTACATGATATAGAATATTCTACACTTGGGACATCGCTTGGAATGAATATACATGATGGTACACTAGCTATACGAGGACACCGAAACCACATGCAGGCAATAAACTCTGTCTTCAAGGCAGGATCTATTGAAAATATGGTAAAGAGTGGGAAACTAGCAAAAGGAATCATGTACGAGTGTGTAAAAAATAAGGTGCCTTTTGTTCTAGCTGGCTCTATTCGAGATGATGGCCCATTACCTGACGTTATTACAGATGTTTCCATTGCACAGCAAAAATACAAAGAGGTACTAAAAGGTGCAAGTATGGTGATCATGGTATCTACGATGCTTCATTCGATTGCCACTGGAAACATGCTACCTGCAGATGTTAAGGTAATAGTTGTTGACATCAATCAACCTACAGTTACAAAACTCATGGATAGAGGCACTTGGCAGGAACTAGGTATAGTCTCAGATGTAGGTGCGTTTCTTCCTATGGTCGCACATGAAATAAAAAAACTTTCAAAATAATTTCAATTACAAATCTTACAACATCTACAATTATTTTATGATATTTTCTTTTTTAATAAATTAAGGGTAAGAGTGGGATCTGCTTGTCCTTTTGTTTTTTTCATTACCTTTCCAACCAAATAGTTGATTGCTTCTGGATTTAGTTTTGCTTCTTCTACTGCTTTACTTTCTTCTTTTATTACTTCATCTATCATTGTAGATAATATCGCATCATCTGAAACCTGTTCCAAGGCAAACTCCGAAATTATCTCGGATATAGGTTTGCCAGTTTTCACCATGGTTTGAAGTACAGTTTTTGAAGAATGCCGTGTTATTTTATTCTCAAGTATTGCATTTACCAAATCAGAAAGATGTTCGGCAGTCAATTTTGATGCATTTCTTTTTTCTTTGTTATCCAACAGCCCCATAAGATCAGTAGTTATGATGTTTGCGCCTTCTTTTGCAAAACTATGATACTTTTTGTCAAATTCTTCAATTTCATTAAAATTATTTGGTACACCTAGTTTTTTATTAATTACTAGATTTGAGTAATCAAGATATTTCTGAAAAAAATCTGAAAAATATTTTTCTGATGATAGTATATCTGCTACTTGTGTTGGTATACCATAGTTTTCATATCTAATTTTTTTGGAACTGATACTTTCAGGCATCCCTTCTTTTAATCGCTCTACTGTTTTAGAATCAATTTTTACCCACGGTATATCTCCCTCTAAAAAATATCGATAGTCTTCTTCTTCCTCTTTGCTTCTTGCAGATATTGTGATTTTTCTTTTATCATCCCAGTGTCGCGTTTCTTGAATTATCTCAATTTTGCGTTCAGCTAGACTTTGTTGTCTAGTAAGTTCAAAGTGTAATGCTTTTTCTAAATCATAAAACGAGTTGATATTTTTTATTTCAACTTTTGAGCCACCTTCAATTGAAACGTTTGCATCTGCCCTCATCGCACCTTCAAGTGATGGGTCTGATACTCCCAAGTTTTCAAGTAAATCCGATAATATGTTTAAAAATAGTCGAACTTGTTTTGGATTTTCAAAATCAGGCTCTGTTACAATTTCTACAAGTGGGGTTCCAGCACGGTTATAATCAACAAGTGTGATTTGTGTTCGCTCAGAGCTTCCCTCATAAATTAGTCTGCCAGGATCTTCTTCAAGCTGAATTCTTCTGATTTGAATTTCTTTTCCTTCTACGCTAATTTTTCCTTCTTGACCGATACTGGTTGGGCCATAGATGTTTAGCTGTGTAATCTGAAAGTTTTTTGGCAAATCTGGATAAAAGTAGTTTTTTCTAAAAAACGCAATTTTTTGCGGTGTCTGACAGTTTAATGCCATTGCAATAACTGTGGCCTTCTCAATTGCCTTTTTGTTTAGCCTTGGAAGCGAGCCTGGAAGGCCAACACAAACAGGACAAATGTTGGTGTTTGGCTCAAATCCTCGATAATCTGCCTTGCAAGAGCAAAATAGCTTGCTCTCAAGCTTTGTCAGCTGACAGTGAATTTCAAGACCAATCTTTGTCATAGCGGCACCTTTGGAAGATTCGTTGTACTTTCAAGTGCATATGCTGCCTGAAAAAGTGATTTTTCTTGCATCGAGTCTGCAATAATTTGAATTCCAATTGGCAAACCATTTGAAATCTCAAATGGAACAGAAATTGCAGGTTTTCCTGTAAGATTTGCTGTAACGGTATTAAAATCAATAAGAAACATTGCTACAGGATCGTCTAGTTTTTCTCCAAACTTAAATGGTAAAATTGGAACTGTTGGTGCTACAAGAAAATCAACCTTCTTGAATGCTGCATTGATTTCTTTTGTTAGTCTGCTTTTTACTTTTAATGCCTTTAGAAAATATTTTCCAGCATGGCCTGCAGACGGGACAAACCCGCCAATGATTAATCTTCTTGTTACTTCGGGTCCAAAACTTCGTCTTGCTTTTGAAATGTAAGAGTTAAACTCGTATCCTTCTAAATCAAAATCAAAACCATAACGAAGGTTGTCATATCTTGCAAGGTTGCTTCCAGCTTCAGTTGATGTAATTGTGTAGTACGATGCAACAGAATAATCTACCATGTCAATAGGAATTTCTTCGCACTTTGCTCCAAGATCTTCAAACTTTGCAAGCGCTTTTTTTGTCGCAGAAGATACTGTATTGTCAGTTCCTTTTCCAACCATCTCAGAAATTATTCCAATTTTTTTCCCATCAATTCCTGAATCAATATTTTTTAGGTAATCTTCACCATGGTTGTCGATTGTAGTATTGTCGTTTGGATCTATTCCTGAAATTACATTGAGAAGAAATGCAGTGTCTTTTACAGTTCTTGCCATTGGACCAATTTGTTCGATGCTGTTTGCATATGAAATCAGACCATATCTGCTTACAAGACCATATGTTGGCTTGAGGCCAACTATAGAACAAAAACTAGCTGGGTTTCTTACAGAACCACCTGTATCTGAACCAAGTGACACAACAGATTCAAGTGCGCTAACTGCAACTGCACTCCCGCCTGATGAGCCTCCTGGAACGTATTCTTGGTTCCATGGGTTTTTGCTTGGTCCATACACACTAAATTCTGTAGTCGTTCCCATGGCAAATTCATCAAGATTTGTTTTTCCAATAAACAGTGCATCTTGTTTGCGTAATCTAGCTATTACCGTTGCATCAAATGGCGCAGTATATTTTTCAAGCATTTTTGACGCACAGGTTGTTTTTGCTCCCTTTACACAGATGTTATCCTTGATTGCAATTGGCATTCCCATGCAGGAGCCAATCTTTTCTTTTGCTTTACGTTTTTTATCTAGTTCTTTTGCCTGATCAAGTGCTTTATCGTTTAATGAGAGATATGCATGTAGTTTTCCGTCTACTTTTTTGATTTGATCAAATGTTTCAGAAACAAATTCTTCAACAGTAAATTCGCCATTTTTTATTGCTTCAATATAGTCAAGCGCAGAAATTCCAAGATTCAATTCAAACCATCTTTGGGGCTCTAACGAACTTTTCTTTGTAATGTTTTAGTTTGTCAATGAGTTTGTCACCATATGGTTCGTATTTGTCTTCACGCAAGTTTTCAAGCGGTTGCTCATTTATTATGAGCTCTTCTGATTCTGTGCCAGCTTTGTCAAGTATATCAAAATATTCTATCATTTTTTGTACTCTGTCAATATGTACAGTATGATCATCAAGATCTATTCTCATTAACTTTGCAACGTGTTCTATCTCCTCTTTTGAAACCAACATCTCACCTTATGGTGTTAATCTGTCAACATCACGTGGATAAAATGTTGTATCTCTAATGTTTTCAGTACCTGTTAGTGCCATCATTAGTCTTTCAAGTCCTATTCCACATCCTGCATGCGGTGGAACCCCGTACTCAAAAACGCCTAGATGGTACTCAAATGCATCAGTTTTCATTCCCTTGTTTTTCATTCGCTCTTCAAGATCTTGTCTTTTTTCAATTCTTGTACTGCCAGATGATAACTCCAGATCATCAAACATTAGATCAAATGATTCTGAAATTTTAGGATCAGTTTGGCTTGCCTTTACATAGAATGGTTTTGGCGCAAGAGGCCAGTCTTTAATAAAATAAAATCCCTTTAATCCAATTTTTTTTATGTTTGATGGATATAGATCATCGCCCCATTCTGTTTTATCGCCTGCATCTTGCATCTTTTTGACTAGTTCTGAATACGTGTATTGGGGAATTTTGTCTGGCATTTCAGGAACCACAAATTCCGTATTGTGAGATGATTTTGCAAACTCTTGAACTGTTTTGATTGATTTTTTAATTATCTGCTCTATGCGTAACATAATGTCATTGTAATTGATGTATGCTTCTTCCATATCAATTGAGATTGCTTCTGATAAATGCCTGTTAGTTCTTGAAGGCTCTGCGCGAAATATTGGTGCAATCTCAAACACTTTTTCAAAGCTCATTGTAAGCTGTTCTTTGTAAAGCTGAGGACTTTGGGCCAAAAATGCCTCTTTGTTGTAATAAAATATTGGAAACAATGCAGCCCCACCTTCTGTCGCAGTAGCAATCATTTTTGGCGTATTAATTTCAACAAAATTGTTTTCATAAAAATAGTCACGAATTGATTTTAAAACTTGACTTCTCACAAGAAATATTTTTTGTAAAACTTCTCTTCTTAGATCAATTGCTCTAATTTCTAGTCGTGTGTCTATGTTTTTTACAGTCTTTGCATGAGGCTCAAATGGTGGAATCTTTTCTACTTCTGAAAACACTCGTAGCTCTTTTGGAATAATTTCTATTCCACTAGGAGCTTTGTTTGATGATTTTACTTTACCTATAACACCTATGCATGAATGTTCTTTTAGTTTAGCTAGTTTTTCTCTGATTTCATCAGGACAGTCTCCTGCCTTTGCAACAATTTGAATTTCGCCTTCACTATCACGTATATTTACAAATGAGATATTTCCATGACCTCTTGCACTTATTATCCATCCCATAACTGTGACATCTTTACCTTCTTTTGATGGATCAAGTTCATTTGAATAATGGGTTCTACGCAAATTTCCTAAATCTGTATCTATCATAGCTTGACATAGTTGAAAAATTCACTGTATTTAATTTCCTTTGTTTTTAGTTAAAAAAGTACAAATTATTACAATTTGACGGTTAATTTATGCTAGAAAAAAGAGAAAAAGCAATAGCGGCAATTTCAAACGCAATAGCAGTATATTCTATTCATAATGAACAAGGCAAAATTCCTCAAAACCAGTCAATGATTGATTTTATCCTAAAATCTGTTCCTGAAGACCTAAAATCTACTATCTCAATTCAGTTAATCGATGAAGTATTCGAGTATGTTTCAGGTGCTCATTTGCAACCTTCTTAAGACGTTGATTTCCTAGCTTTTGTATCGCTTTGGCCGCAATAGCTACCTTGGGTTCACATTGCGCCCTACAAGTTCTAAAAGGCGCAAAAGAGGAGGGTCTAAAAACAATCCTGGTTTCTGAAAAAAAACGCGAAAAACTATATCGTAGATTTGGTTTTATTGATGAGCTTGTCTTAGTTGATTCATTTGCAGATATTTTAGACAATAAATGTACATCACTTCTTGAAAAAAACAATGCAATACTTGTACCACATGGCACATTGATTGCACAAATGAGCTCAAAAGATATCGAATCAATCAAGACACCAATTTTTGGAAACAAGTACATTTTGAAATGGGAGTCTGATCGTGCATTAAAAGAAAAACTAATGCGACAAGCAAACTTTGATGTACCAAAAACAATCTCTAGTCCAAAAGAAATTGATAGATTAGTTATTGCAAAAAGACATGGAGCAGCAGGTGGAAAAGGGTATTTTCTTACAACAAATGAAAAAGATTACAAGAAAAAACGTGACAAACTAATCAAACAAGGGGTCATAAAAGGAGATTCTGATCTTTATCTACAAGAATATATCTCAGGTGTTTTAGCATATTTGCAATATTTTTACTCTCCACTAAAAGAGGAAATAGAATTTTTTGGAATTGATCAACGACACGAGTCAGATATTGAAGGACTAGCTAGAATTCCTGCGCAAGAACAATTAGATATTGACAATGTTCCATCGTTTAATATAATTGGAAACAGTCCTATGGTTTTACGCGAATCATTGTTGGATAAAGTGTATTCAATGGGCGAAGAGTTTGTTTTAGCATCAAAAAATCTAGTACCTCCTGGCATGAATGGTCCTTTTTGCATAGAAGGAGTTTATGATGAAAACGCAAATTTCAGAACATTCGAGTTTTCTGCAAGAATTGTTGCTGGAACCAATCTCTACATGGACGGTTCTCCATATACTACCTTGATTTATGACGAACCAATGAGCATGGGAAGAAGAATCGCACGTGAAGTAAAAGAGGCAGAAAAAGCAAACCAGATAGAAAAGATAGTTACCTGATTCTGAATTTGCCTATTTTTGTCACAAGTGTCACAACTACAATCATTGAAGCAAATACCACTAGTACTCCTAGTGGAAATTCAGGAATGACTTGTGTTCCTATAATCTCGATTTCTTGCGAGTCTGCAGGAACAAAAAAGTGTAATACAGCTGCATTATCTTGTGTGGATATATCATAATCAACTTCTATTTGATCTATTAGAACTGCAAATTCATTATTTTCTGCTGAGATCAAATTTTGTGGAAGTGTAATTTGAAAAGTAGAATCGTTTACCTCAGTTATGCCGATTAATAATGAATTTAATTCATGATCAATTGCCATGGCAATTACTTGGCCATCAAGAGAATATACTATCTCAAATGTTTGATCATCAGTGTTTAACATGTATTTTGATTCATCTGCATATAGTGGAGTTTGCGGAATAAGGAAAACCATCAAAAAAATCAAGAGCAAATATTTCATCATCAATGATCGGTTTACCATAGTTAAATAAAAATAGAATGTCTATTAGTGGGCATGAAAATTAGATATATCTTATGCTGAAAAAATGTTTTTCTTTAGTTCTATCAAACATACTATATTTACATATTCTCTATTCTTATAACATGAATCTGGAATTAACATTTTTCTTAAATTATAAAAAATAAAAAAGAAAGAGTGAAGAAAAAACCTACAATTATTCAGCTTGCAAAATATGATATAGCACAGAAAATTATTGATGAATTGGCTGATGCAGAATCAAGAACGATTCTTTTTTCGCTTGTTAGAAAGACACGAACTGCCGAAGAATTATCACATTTGTGCAAGATTCCAATTAGTACTGTTTACAATAAATTAAACAATTTAGAGAAACTTTCCCTTGTTTATGTAGACAAGTATTGGAGTACAGATCGTGGAAAAAGAATCAAATTTTTCAAAAGTAGGATTAGCATGGCAAGAATAAGTATACAAAGTTCAATGCCTACACTATATCTGAGCTCAAATTAAAGGAAAAATTTAGTCACGGCTAAATCAAGCTTTTTCTCTACGCCAATAGCAATTTGTACGTAAATGAAGCCAAGTGTAGCTTCTGGCTGGACTTGCCATGACTTGATCTATGCAAGCATGTGGATCTTGGTAAACTGATCATGCAAAGACCAAAGAATTGTACTGAAAAATTCCTATTAAGAATACTTGTAATTCCAAGATCATAAAACATCATAATAAAATGAACAGTAGTCTTAATTTTTATTAAATAAATCATTTTTCATGTCACAGACAGAAATTATTAAAACGCCATGGGTTCTTGTGAGTGTTTTAAAAGAAAATACTCAAGAACAGGATTTGAATCGCATAACGCCACAAATCGAAAACTTGATTGATGAATGGCATTCTGCAGGAAGAATAATGTGGTCAGGTCCATTTAATGACAACAAAACGGCAATGACAGTCTTTGAAGCCACAGAGCAAGAAGCAAAGAACGTTTTATCAAAATATGGTAACGCTTGCTCAGGTGTACTTGATTGTTATCTGTATCAGTGGGATGCCATGCCTGTTCTCTCGCTGTTGTCAAAAAATTAGCATGTATAAAACAGGAATGTTATGCCCAATTCCTGGTTTTTATGTTTTCATAAAACATACAGATGATAGTTTGTGCATGCAAAAACATGATGAAATAATTCAAGTAGAAAAGTTCAGCAGATTTCCACCAGCAGCATCATGTGGCAATAATGCGTTTTGGGAGTTACGAAGAGAAGAATTAGTAGATTTAACTCGGGACAAAATAACTCAGAAATTGTAAAAGCATTTGATAATAAATTACTGGTGTACGAGTCTTTTTCGTAATCTTGTACTGATGTAGTCCATGGCAAGTGTTACAAACAATATTGCGAGAATAAATGGTGCTGCTTTTCCATAGTTTAGACTTTCGAGGTGGTGTATTATGTAAAAGCCTATCCCGCCAGCTCCGACCAGTCCAAGAATTGATGACTCTCTTATGCTGTATGATAACAAAAAGAGGTACTGGTTGCTTATGTATGGAAGTGCTTCTGGGATAGTCACATACTTTGCTATCTGTAATCTTGTAGCTCCAAGTACATTCATTGTATCATATGCGGAAAGATTCTGTGACTCATAAATCTCGTATAGATATTTACCCCCTAAACCCATGATATAGAGTGCTATTGCAAAAATTCCCGCAGTTGGTCCAAGGCCAACTACTACAACAAGTAGTATTGCCCATAAAAGTGGAGGAATTGACCAGAGAATTCCCAATATTCCACGAAAGATAGTACTGATGAAAAGAGGCGAGATGTTTCTTGCTGCGAGTAATGCTGCAGGTATAGATAGACCAAAGCCTATACTTGATCCAATCACTGCCATCTCAAGTGTCTCAATAAGTGAAAAGAATACCTTATCTGCAACACTAAAATCAACTGCAAGCAGCTCCTGAAGTACTACAAGTGAGTTGTTTGCATCACCAATAATTGACAAAGGGTTAAAGCCTAAATGTATTGAACTTCCTACTATTATCAGCAATAGTACAAGCCAAGTGTATTGAAAACGATTAATTGTCATAAAGCCTTACCAGTGTATCTTTATCGATATCCTTTGATAAGATACAATTTTCAATTCTGCCATTATTCATAATGAAGATTGTATCACTATACTTTTTTGATATGTCTGGATTATGATGAGTCATAAGTAATGTTATTCCAATTTTTTCTCTTATCTCACTGAATATGTCCATGACTGCAACTGCGGCCTTAAAGTCAAGACTTGCAGTCATTTCATCTGCAAGAATCATAGATGGTTTCTGAATGAGTGTCCTTGCTATTGCCACTCGCTGTTTTTCTCCACCACTCAGATTTTTTATTTTTGTATCTTTTAGACCAGTTACCTTTAGTGTATACATTAATTCATAAACCTCATCAACAAGTTGGCTTGGATACATGCCTGTAATTGAGCGCCAGCGCGGCATCCTTCTTAATGCGCCCATCATAATATTTGAAAAAACACTCAATTCATTAACTAGCCCCAGATTCTGAGGTATGTAACCAAGAAGTTTTCGTCTTTCTTTATCAAGATCTATTTTTCCCAAAAAATAGAGTTCGCCTTTTGTTGGCTGCAAAAGACCAAGTGCAATTTTTATAAGCGTTGTTTTACCCGCTCCATTTGGTCCCATTATTGTTACTGCATTACCCTTCTTTACATCTAATGAAACACTTCTAAGAATTTCTCTTCCGTTGATTGCAAAGCGGACATTGTTCATGCTAAGAACGTTGTCAGCGTTTTTTTCCATTATACTTTCTCTGTGTACTTTAGACCCGTTATTTCTAATGCGGATTTGAGATTGCTAAGATGCTGGTCAGCACTGGTCTCTCTAAATCCTACAAATATTGCAGATACAAGTTTTCTCATTATCTGCTTGCTCTGATCATCTTTGCCAATTTCAAGTAAAGCGTTTTTTATGTTATTCTTTACCTGTGGGTCAACGTCTTTGCTAAAAACAACACCATGTGATGGTATAGGTCCCTGTTCGTGTATTACTTTGGTATTGTCTCGCACTTCATGATAGAGCTTTTCACTTACATCACCAGCAATTATACTGACATCTACTGTATTGGCCTTTAGCGCTTCCCATGCTTGACCATAGCCGCCAGCAAAGACAACATCAGAAAAGTATGTTTTTGGATCAATCTCTTTGCCACTCTCAACTGTTACAAGACCTAGTTCTACTAGACTTTTCATTGGTGTTACATAACCTGATGTTGATAGAGGACTAGGGAATGCTGCCTTTTTGCCTTTAAGATCCTCAAGTGTGTTGTATGGTGAGTCCTTTGGTACTACCCAATACGAGAAATAGTAAGTTTCTGATACAAGATCTTCGCCTATTACAACTTCTCTTACTTCTGCAAGATCAAGTGTTGCGCCGGCTTTCTGAACAGCAAGATATGATGGCCATGCACTCATAAATGCAAGGTCTGCCTTTCCAAATCTCAAGGCCTCAACTGTGCCAGCATATGATGTTGGAATGTATATCTGCACATCATATCCTGTTTTTTCTTCCAAGAATTGCTCAAGATCTTTTGCTTGAGATTCTATATCCACTGCAGATGCTGTTGGCTGTATAGCAAGTGTAACAACAGTCTTTGCATCTATTGGCGCTGATTCTGTTTGTGAGCTTGTACTGTCTGTAGCTACAAATATTCCAAATCCTATGCCTATTCCAGCAGCTAATATTGCAGGTATTATTGCATAGAGCTTGTTCATGTCGTGGTTTGTAAAACATCGTTATTTAATTAGCAAGGTCATTCTACATTATTAGAATGATATCTTAGACCGTCGTATTAGGATATAATTCCAAGACAGGCTCTGTATCCTTTATCAAAATATTTACTTGAGCAATTCTACTTTTGTACATCTTGATCTTTTTGCCACCAGAAAAAATGAATTTGTTAACTTCGATTAGTGCCAATTCTTCCAGTTGTGAAAGTGTTTTGTATACTGTTGATTGAGAAATACTAAGATCTTCTGAGATTTTTGTGGCATCTTTTGCCTCATCTTTGATGGCAAACAATACTGCTCTTGTGCAAACATTTGTTAGAGATTCAATGATTTTTTGAGTTACATCAAACTCACTTAGTTGGATTATGTTTGTCTTTGACATTAAAACCACGTCAGATTAATTTGGTGCCAAATTGAGCATTGGTTCTGGCTTTTTGATGCTGATGTCTGCCTTACTTATCCTACTACGATAGACTTTGAATCTACGGCCCTTGTCAGAAATAAGCCATCGTTCCACTTCAACAAGGGTTAATTCTTCAAGATCAGTTAGTTTTTTGTACACTGAGCTAAGTGGAATTTTATATTTTTCTGCAATCTCTGCTGCAGTTCTACCCTTTTTTATTATTGAAAATACGATTGTTCTTGATTCTGCATCAGCCAATTCTTCAATAACTCGTTGTGTAATATCGTATTTTTTTAATTGAGGAAGTGTCAGTCGTCGTCCCATTTTGTTACCATCTCGTTTCTTTGTTATTTAAATAATGCTAAGACGTGCTCATTCTATAATACGAGAATGAGAAAATTTTAAAAACTAGCTAACTTTTGTTT